>JBEIHL010000637.1:0-3121 GCA_040381375.1 Opitutaceae bacterium | reverse complement strand
TGAGATAGAGCAGCGTCGCCGCGAGAAATGGCATGAAGAACGCCCCCGCGATCGAGAACGTCACCACGACGCCCACCGGTTCCCGATGCCACAAAAGCACGAGGGGCGGACCCGCGAGGTACGCCACCGCGGCGAGGTAGATTCTCCGGTTGCCGGCGTCGGCGCTGTTCGGCGCGCGGTGGTTTTCCGCGGCAAGCGGGGGGCCTTTCGCCCGCCACGCCGTCACGACGTCCACATACACCTGCGGCACCCCCTGCCACACGCCCAGCATCGCGGTGAAGACCGTGCACCAAAAGCCCGCGAGGAACACCCAGCGCGCCAGCGGACCGGCGACCGTTTCCAGCCGCGCCGCCACGTCGAGCGCGATCCGCGCGCCTCCCGCGGCCTCGGGATGCACTCCGGCCGCGATCACCACGAGCGCCACGCCAAACAGGCCCGTGAACACGTAGGCCAGCCGCAGGTCGGACCGCACCGTCGGCAATCGCTCCGGCCCGCGCCAGGCCGCCGCGCGCATCCAGTACCCGTAACAAATCACCGTCAGGCTGCCGCCGATCCCACCGAGCAGTGCGAGCACTTGGGCGCCGCCACCACCCGGCGGCAGCGTGGGCACCAACAGGCCGCGCACGACCGGTCCCACCGCGGGCTGCGTCAGCGCCGCGCACACGAGCACGCACCCCGCCATCACTGCGATCAGCGCCTTCATCAGGCGCTGAAACCGCGCGTAGCGATTCGATGCGACCAGCAGCGCCGCCACGACGGCATGGAGCGCACCCCAGACCGGCACGGATAGTCCGGGGAACACACTCGCACCGGCAATCCCGCACGCGCTGCTGAGCGACGCGCCGACCATGAAGGTCCAGAAAAGCAGGTAGCCCGCGAAAAGCACCGCGACCCACCGAGGCAGCCGCGTCACCCACGCGCGGGCGATCGTCTCGCCCGTCGCCAATTGCCAGCGCGCCAGCGCCTCGGTGAGCACAAACTTCAAAGCCACCGTGAACACCACCGCCCACAGCAGCGTCGGGCCAAATTTCATCCCGGTGACCGAGGCCACCACCACATCACCCGCCCCGATGCCCGCCGCCGCCAGCACGAGCCCCGGGCCGAGGGAACGGAGCCGATCTCGGAGGGGCGGTGAACATCGCCGAGCGTGCTAACGAGCCGGGTCGGCGGGCGCCACTGGATTCTGAGTTCGTCCGAAGGTGGAGCGGCCTGTCCCCAGGCCGCTGGAGAGCGTTCGAATAACAACGAGCTTGGTCCAACCCCAAGCCAGCAGCCTGGGGACAGTCTGCTCCACCGTAAGCACGGTTGCACCGCCGCGCCGCCCGGGCTTGGCTTCCTTCATGCGTTCCCCTCTCCGTCTCGCGCGTTGGCTCACGTTCTCCGCCGTCGCCTGCTTCCTCCCGGCCACACTTCCCGGAGCGCAAGCTCCCGCCACGCCGTGGCAGGTCGGCGTCGCCAGCCGCAACATCACCCCCGAAGGCGCGATGTGGATGGCCGGCTACGCGAGCCGCACCGCTCCGTCGGAGAGTGTCGACCAGAAGATCTTCGCCAAGGCGCTCGCGCTGGACGACACGCGCGGCGGCCGCGTCGTGATCGTCACGCTCGACCTCGTCACGGTCCCCGCCGCGCTCCGCGCGCACGTTGAGCAGGCGGGCGCCCAGCGCTTCGGCCTCAAGCCGCACGAGATCCTGCTCAACGCCTCGCACACGCACTCCGCGCCGCTCGTCACACTCGACCGGTTCGAACTCGAACACACGTTCAAGCGAGCCGCGACCCCGGAGCAGATCGCGGTCGCGCATCGCTACGAAGCCAACCTGCGCCAGACGCTCGTCGAGCTGGTCGGCGAGAGTCTCAAGGCTCGCGCGCCCGGCCGACTCGAGTTCGCGCAGGCCCGAGCCGGGTTCGCGATGAACCGGCGGCGGCCGGAGGCGAAAGGACAGTTCTCCAACAACCCGCATCCCGGCGGCCCCGTCGATCATGACGTCCCCGTGCTCAAGGTTAGCGGTGCCGACGGCAAGGTCCGCGCCCTGCTCTTCGGCTACGCCTGCCACAACACGACGCTCGGCGAGAGCCACATCTCCGGCGACTACGCGGGCCACGCGCAAGACTTCCTGCAGGCCAGTTACCCGGGCGCGACCGCGCTCTTCCTCACCGGCTGCGGCGGCGATCAGAATCCTTATCCGCGCCGGAAGATGGTGCCCGACCAGAAGCCGGAAGACCTCGTACGACAACACGGCCGCGCCCTGGCGAACGCCGTCTCCACCGCGCTCAACTCCCCGCTGCGTCTCATTCAGGGCCCCCTGCGCGGCGCCTACGCTCACGCGATGTTGGACTACCAGCCGCTCTCGAAAACTGAACTCGAAGCCTACCTCCGCCCGCCGCACACCCCCGCCGTCAACGCCCGCGCCCGCGAGCTGATGCAAAAGCACGATCGCGGCGAACGCCCCGCCCCGCTCGCCTGCCCCGTGCAGGTGCTGGCGTTCGGCAACGACCTCACGCTCGTCGCGATCGCCGGCGAGGTCGTGGTGGATTACTCCCTCCGCCTGAAACGCGAACTCAAGGGCCCGGCGGAAGTCTGGGTGGCCGGCTACTCCAACGATGTCTTTGGCTACCTCGCCAGCCGGCGCGTACTCGATGAAGGCGGCTACGAAGGCGGTGGCGCGAACATCCGCATCCTGAATCACCCGGGCCCGTTCACGACGGATGTCGAGGAGAAGGTCGTCGGCAAAGTCCACGAGCTGCTCGGGCAGGTGCGGAAGTGAGACCGCTAAGCATTTGATGATTCAGACCGAGGCTCGCGCAGAGGCGCAAAGGCGCGGAGGTCGGACTGGCACGGAAGGGTGGTCTGCCAACGTGGTCTGCTAGAGTGGCGGGAGCATCTTGCGCCCGTGAATCGGAAAGGCGGACCGGTTTCCCCGGGGGCAGGATGCCCCCGCCACTTGGGCATGCAGACTACCTCTTTCCCGTCAGCTCCAGCACCGCGGCCGTCATCGTCGTGATACACGTCTGCAGCGTCGGGTCGGGCACGAAGGCCGCGAGCGGCGAGTGGTTCGAGGGGAGCGACTTTCCCTGATTGTTCGCGGCCTCGAACTTCGCGGGATCGGCCGCACCGATGCCCCAG
>JBEIHL010000636.1:0-3123 GCA_040381375.1 Opitutaceae bacterium | reverse complement strand
TGGGCTGACGAGATCTTCCCCCAAGACGCCTCCGCCCGCCCTGCAGCAGCCTGGGGACAGGCTGCTCCACCTTTCCAGGCCTAGATCAATGGTATCCACCGACGCCCTGCCCACGCCGTCCGTCCTCGTCGAACTGCCCCGCCTCGAGGCCAACATCCGTGCGATGCAGGCCGCGTGCGACGTGCACGGAGTCGAGCTGCGTCCGCACATCAAGACGCACAAGATGGTCGAGGTCGCACGCCGGCAGCTTGCCGCCGGCGCCCGCGGGCTGACCTGCGCGAAAATCGGTGAGGCCGAGGCCATGCTGCCGTCCGGAGTGCGCCAGATGTTTGTCGCCCACTCGCTCGTCGATCCGCTGCAGGCGCCCCGCATTGCCGCCCTCGCCGAGCGACTCGATGAACTGCAGCTCGCAGTGACCAGCGAGGCCCAGGCGGAAACTTTCCTGAACCTGGCGCAACGCGTCGGCCGGCGCGTCGCCGTCTTGATGGCGGTCGACACGGGCCTCGGCCGCGAGGGCGTGCGCGACCTCGCAACGGCGAGCCGCCTGGCGGCGCGGCTGGCTCGCAGTCCACACGTCCAACTCCGTGGCTTCTACACCCACGAAGGCAATCTCTACGGCGCCGCTCCGGCCGAGCAGCGCGACCGGGTCGAAGACGTCATCGCGCGGCTCAGCTCCGTCCGCGACGCGATCGATCCAGGTCTGCCCATCTGGCCTGGTTGCAGTGTGAGCGCCCGCCTCATGGTCGACGCCAGCCGCGGCCGCGTGCAGGCGGTGCGGCCGGGCGCGTATGTGTTTGGCGATGTTTATCTTTCCCGGATCACCGGCGTGATGCGGGCGGAGGACGTGGCCCTCCATGTGCTGGCTACGGTCGTGGACAAACCGGAGCCGGGACTCGCGCTGATTGATGCCGGCTCGAAGACGTTTTCCTCGGACCGCACACCCGAGACGCTTTTTGCCATCGACGCCGATGGACGCGATCTGGCCGTCGTTCGGGTCAACGAAGAACACGGCTACCTGCGCGGTGGCGCGGTCGATGCGCTGCGCATCGGCGAACGCGTCCGGCTCATGCCGGCGCATGTGTGCCCGGTGGTGAATCTCACGGACGCGGTCACGGTCATCGCGGACGGTCGCGTCGTCGACACCTGGCGGGTCGATGCCCGCGGCCAGGTCCAATAGCAGTTCGGGTTTCAGAAAGCAGCTCAGCCCCCTCTCTCTTCGCCCCCAACGTTCCCCATGTCGCAGCTCTCACAAACCTTCACGCTGCTCGATTACAGCATCTTCGCCGCGTACCTGCTGCTGACCGTCGCCATCGGGACGATCTTCATCAAGGGGCAGCGGAACCTCGACGAGTACTTCCTCGCCGGCCGTTCGATTGGCAGCGTGATCATTGCGATGACGATCCTCGCGTCGCTGTTCTCCGGGATCAGCTTCCTCGCCGCACCCAGTGAAGGCTATGCGAACGGACCAATCTTCTACCTCGTGACGCTCGGGTTCTTCGTCGCCACTCCGCTCACGACGCTTGTTTTCCTGCCCTTCTACTACAACTCGAGGTTCTTTACCGCGTACCAGTATCTGGAGGAGCGATTCTCGGTCCATCTGCGCACCCTCGCGTCGGCTTCGTTCGTCATCCGGGTGCTGCTCTGGCTCGCCGCCGCGACCTATGCCCCGGCCCTTGCCCTCGAACAAGCCACAGGCATGCCGCTCTGGTTCACGATTCTATGCACGGGCGTTCTGACCACGCTGTACACGACCTTTGGCGGCATGCGGGCCGTGATCTGGACCGACGTGATGCAGCTGGTGGTATTGTTTGGCGGACAGGTCGCGATCATCCTCGTCGCCGTCACGAAGGTGCCGGGCGGCTGGGGTCAGGTTATCGAACTCGGCCAGCAAGGTGGCCGCCTCGATCTCAGTCTCAGCCCCGATCCGACGGTTCGGCTCACGCTCTGGGGACTCTTGATCGGCGCGGCTTTCATGCACCTCGTGCAGATGGCGACGGATCAGGTCTCCGTACAACGCTACCTTTCCGCCAAGAGCCTCAAGGAGGCGCAGCGCGGACTTTGGCTGAAGCTCTGGATGGTGATGCCGGTGTCCGGCGTATTCTACGCCACCGGCCTCGTGCTTTACGCATTCTATCAGGTCAACGGTGATCCGCTCGCCGCCGGGAAGATCACCAAGGCCGACCAGATCCTGCCATACTTCGTGGTGACCGAACTTCCCTCGGGACTGCCCGGGCTGTTCATTGCCGCGATTTACGCCGCCAGCATGTCGACGATTTCGGCCGGGATCAATTCGCTCACCTCTGCCAGCCTGGTCGACTTCTACCAGCGGCTCTGGAAGCGGCCCGATCTGTCGGAGAAGAATCAGCTCCGTATCGCGCGCGCCCTTACATTCGGCTACGGCACACTCGTGATCATACTGGCGTTCCTCGTGCAGCGACTGGGCACCCTGCTCGAAGCCACCAACAAGGTCATCGGATTGATCGGCGGTCCGCTCATCGGCCTCTTCCTCCTCGGCATCCTGTTCCGGCGCGCCACCTCCCGCGGCGCGCTGATCGGCTGGATCGGAGGCCTCGTGCTTACCCTCTGGGTCTGCTTCGGCACGCGGATTTCCTTCCTCTGGTACGCCATGACCGGATGCGTCGCCACCATGCTCATCGGCTATATTGTGAGCTGCTTCGATCGTCCGCCCGACCCGAAACAGCTCAAAGGTCTGACCTGGTCCGAGCGGGATACGGGGGAATAATAAACTCCTTATGAACCTCTCCAACGCGCTCTGCCTCTTCGCCGCGACTGCCTTGACCACCGTCGCAGCCCCCGCCGCCTGGGAGCGCCTCGCCCCGCTACCCGTGCCCAACGGCGGTTTCATCGGCGCGGCGAGCGGTGACGGAATCATCGCGTTGGGCGGCGTCACGTGGAAGGGCGACACCAAAATCTGGCTCAACGGGATGTGGAGCTACGACCCCGGACGCAACGCCTGGAGGGAAATCGGAAACCTGCCGGTCCCGCTGGCGTATTCAGTTTCTGGATCCGATGGCACCACGGTTTGGTTCGCCGGCGGCAGCAGCGGCGAGAGCTCGCAGCGCAGCCTTTGGCGGATCGCTCCCGGCCAGCCGCCGCGCGTTG
>JBEIHL010000635.1:0-3129 GCA_040381375.1 Opitutaceae bacterium | reverse complement strand
CTGGAACGGCTTCGTGAAAGCGGGAGCCAAAGTGCGCTCGCGGTCGCGCGACTTCGACAACGTCGCCCTTGAGTACAGCCAGAATGCGAACTGGTCGCTCGCTGGCTACGCCGGGCAGGCCGACATTCCCCAGCTCGTCGCCGGCTATCGCGCGGAGCAGACGATCGATGGCCGTTACGACTACGGCTACTTCCTCGATCCGGCCCGCGTCCGCACCGCCACCCGCACCCTGCTCTCGCGCAATCTGCTCGTGCCGCTCTCGACCAACGATTTCAACAGCCGGTACAACGACTACCGCGCGAGCGAGGACATCACCTCCGGCTATGCCATGACCCAGTTGTCGCGCGACCGGCTCACCGTGCTCGCCGGCCTGCGCGCCGAACACACCGTGGCGAAGTTTGAAACGTACCGTGTCACCGACGGCGTCCCGACCGCGATCGCCCCGCGCCGGACCCGGACGGACTGGCTGCCCGGGCTGCACGCCCGCTTCGATCTCGCCGCCAAGACCGTGCTCCGGAGCGCGTACACCGAAACACTGGCCCGCCCGACTTTCAGCCAGCTCAATCCGCGCGAAACCCGCTCGACCACCTCCGACACGGTGAGCCGCGGCAACATCGAGCTGAAGCCGGTTTTTTCCCGGAATTACGACCTGGCCATCGAGCGCTACTTCGGCGGCGACGGCTACGTCTCGGCCGGAGTTTTCCACAAGGACTACGAGCGCAATGTCTATCGCTCCACGCAGAACGTCATCTTCGAGGGCGAGCTCACACGCATCACCGAGCCGAGGAATGCGCGCGGCGGAAAGGTCACTGGCGTCGAACTCGCCTACGATCAGCGTTTCACCTTTCTGCCCGCGCCGCTCGATGGTTTCGGGCTGACCGTGAACTACACCCACACGGATTCCTCCCTCGACTCCGACCTGCCCGCGCTGGCTGGGACCAAACTGCCGCTCTTCGACCAGGTCGGCGACACGTTCAACGCCAGCCTGCGCTACGAGCGTGGCCGGATCCGCACGCGCCTGTCGCTGCACCACCGGAGCGACACGCTCTTCGATCTCGCGACCGACGCCGCCCTGGCGGTCGGGCGCTACGAGGCGCCGAGCACCACCCTCGATTTCACCGCCAGCTACAAGTTGAACCTCGGCTGGACCGTCTTCCTCGAGTTCGCGAACCTAACGAACGAGCCGAGCTGGGGCTACAACGGCGACAAGAACATCCGCCTCGACTACAACGAATACTCCGACTGGAGCGGCGTGATCGGCGTCCGCTGGAGCCTCTGAGCCCGGTGTCCCTCAGCGCAGAAGCGCGATCACCCGCGCCCGACTCGGCACGCCCAGCTTGCTGAAGACGGACGTCGCCTGCTTCTTGATCGTGAGCAGGCTCTTCTTCAGCCGGCGGGCGATCTCGGCGTTCGAACAGCCCTCGCAGATGAGCAGCGCGATCTCGCGTTCGCTCGGCGTCAGGGCCCAGAGCAGCCGCTGATTGCCCGCAGCCACGCTGCCCGCGCCGCGCCGGTCGACCGCGCGATTCTCCAGCACCACGAGGAAACCCGGCTGCGCCAGCAAGCCCCGCGCGGCATTCACCGCCGAAACGCTCGCGCACCGCTCCGGCCAGCCCTGATGGGTCAGACGCTCGAGGCGGCGGGGAAAGCTCGGCCGGTCCTTGGCGTTGGAACGCAGGATCTCTCCCCGCAGCCGCTCACAGGCGTCCCGCACCGGGTCCGGGAGCTCGAACCGATCGCGCGACACCAGGCCGCGCGCGACGCCGGGTCCATGCCGCCAGACCGCGCACTCATGCACCGCCTGATGGTTCGCGAACACCGGATGCAGATCCCAGTTGAGCAGGAGCAGTCCGATCGGGATGTGCCGGCTGAATTCCTCGATCACCTTTCGCCGCAGCCGCTCGTGCTGGAGTTTTTGCACCCGGTCGATCGCCGTCTCGATGTGCGGCCGCAGGGCATGCAGCCGTGCGATCTCCGCCTCGGCAAACTCGGGCTGCTCCGGCGATCGATACAGACTGAACATCGCCTTCACTTCGCGGCCCCGCCAGAAGAGCCCCGAGAGCCCCTTGTCCCAGCCCTCGACTTGGGCAAATCGGCGAAAGAACTCCGTCCGCGCGAAGCGCGACCGCGGCCCGACCACGTCGCTGAACCGATAGAATGGAATCCGGCGGTGCGCCGCGATGTACTCGGAAAACGGATTCAGGCGACCGCGCTCCTTGTACCACTCCGCCGCGCGCTCGATCGGCGGGTCAGTGAACACGAGCCGCGCCTCCCGCATCTCGAAGTGGCCCAGAAAAAGCGTGACGCGCACGCACGGAGCCAGCGTGGTCCGCAACAACGGCAGCACCGCCTCCCACAATTCGCCGACCTCGGTCGCCGCATGCAGCGGCAGCAGCAGGTCGTCGGATGCGGCGGGCAGAGGGAGACTCACGCGACCCACGCTGCCAGGCGGCCCCGGGACAGTCAACGGGCGGACCGGGCAGCGCCGCTGCGCTACTCGAGCCAGAAATACTTCAGCCGGCGGTCCGAGAACGAACTGGGCACCCAGCCCTTCACACTGGGGTGCACGAGCACGACCTGGGTGCTGAAGAAGAGCGGGAGGGCCGGCAGTTCCGCGAGCAGGCGCTCCTCCGCCCGGCGAAACGCGGCGAGCCGGGCGGTAACGTCAGAGGTCCACGTCGCGTCGATCGCGCGGTCGAAGTCCGCGTTCGACCACTTCGCCTCGTTGTAGAGCCCGCCGGTCTGCCAGGCGCCGAGGAAGTAGAACGGGTCCTGGTAGGTCGTCGCGTTCCACGAGCCCCGCACGATCTGAAAGTCCATCGTGCGCTTCGCGGCGTTGAGCACCTGCGTCTCCTGGTTCCGGAGCCGCACGTCGATGCCGAGGTGCGTGCGCCACATCTGCTGCACCGCTTCGGCGACGATCACGTGATGTTCGCGCGCATCGATCAACAATTCGAGCGCCGGGAAGCCGCGTCCGTCCGGGAATCCGGCCGCAGCGAGCCGCCGCCGGGCCTCCGCCGGATCGAAACGCAGCACCGCGGGCGGCTCGTATCCACCCAGGCCTGACGGCGTGAAATGCGTCGCCGCGCGTTTGCCACCCTTGATCACGCTCCGCACCAGCGCCTCCCG
>JBEIHL010000634.1:0-3133 GCA_040381375.1 Opitutaceae bacterium | reverse complement strand
GGGCGTCCTGCACAATCCGCGGAGCGACCGCCGGACGACTCAGGGGATCTTTCACGTGGCGGACCTTGGGGTGCCCGTGCCCGACGACAAGAAGGCCGTGCCCCCGGCCGTCTTCGCCCGCCTGCTGCGCGCCGCCCTGCGACCGACTCCGGAACTGCTCCGCTTGCCCTTCACGTCCGGGGCCACGGCGCCCGCGGAATGTTTCGTCTCGCTGCACCTGCGGCCCGTGGTGTGCCCGGCGGTGCCCGGCTTCACGCCGGCCCGCGCGATGGAGACCCGGTTCTTCGTGCCGGGCGCTCTCGTCGCCAACCTCGACTTCATCGAACGCATCTTCGGCAACGCCGGCGACCCCCACCTGCCGGAAAACGACGCCGCGCTTACGCCGGAACGCTGGAGCGGCCACACCGGCTGCGTCATTCTCGCCCCGCACCTGAACGGCATCACCAAACGCGACGCCGGCCTGCCCGCCTGGGCGGACGCGACCCCGCGTCAGCGCCGCGACGGCATGTGCTGGAAGAGTCCGGACGAGACCTACAACGACGGCGTCGCCTTCAAGCTCACCGCCCGGGACCGCAGCGGGGTCATCGTGACGATGATCTCCGACAACTATTTCGGGTACTGCAAGAAGGAGGTGAAAACCCAGATCAGCTTCGCCGCCAACCTGCTCGGCCAGTGCGAAGAGGAGCACGCCGGCGGCGCGTTCGTGTTCCCCAGCTACGATCTCGGCGAGGACTTCCGGCTCAACCCCCACCTCGCGATCGTCGATCACACGTTCGCGGAGGCGCTCGCCCAGCTCGGGGACCGCGCGGTGCCGCAGCCCGGCGGCTGGGCGCGGGACCGGCGGTATCCGGATATCTGTTACGTGCCGCAGGACGCCTTCTTCACCCTGCGCGCGCAGACGATCACGTGGACCGACGCGGCGGGCGCGAAGCAGTCGATCAAGCTCGTGCCCGGGCACACCTACGTGCTGCCGTCCGGCTACAAGGTCGAGATGGTGAAGCCCGATGACGGCCGCCGCTGGCGCCTCCGGGGCACGACGGCCGAGGGCGTGCTCTGCCACAAGCCGTGCACGGTCTCCGGCGGCGGCAAATCCGAGATCTCCAAGTCGATCGCCGATGCGATCTTCACCGCGCCGAACTTCGTGAGCGACCTCGCGCGGGACTTCGACGCGATCGACGCGATCCTGCACCACGAATACGGCCAGCGCTTCCGCGATCCCGCGCGCAACAAGCCGAAGGGCCGGCCGCTGCTCAGCGTCGAGCGTTCGCTCGGTTCGGTGGTCAAGTTGCTCAGCCGGAGTCCGGACTACACCGACGCCTACAACGAGTGGCTCGCCACGATCCCGCGCTACATCCTCGACCTCGTCCTGCTGATCAAGCGGGTCTACAAGCCCGTCTGGGGCGCCGACTGGCGGCATCACTTCACCGTGGATACGATCAACGGCCGGCCGGGCAACGAGCTGAAATTCAACCGCGAAAAGGCGATGACCCACTTCCTGCGCGTCGGCTTCACGCCCGACGGCGGCTGGCGGACGTTCAGCCTGCGCAAGGACTTTCACCCGGCGATGAAGATTCAGGCCGAGGACGACATCACGGCGTCCATCGTCGTGCCGGCCCGCCGATTGGTCGGGCTGTCGCTCGCCGACACCGGCTCGGGGCTGCATCCGCGCTCGCTCAAGTTCGTGCACAACTGCGAGGCGGCGCTCTTCCAACGCCCCGACGAGGCGATCCACCGCGGGTACGACAAGCGCACGGAGCGCGACTTCTCGCGGCCGGGCAATTTCTTCTCGAACTACGAGCCGCTGACCCGCGACACCGCGCAGGCGATCGTCGAGGACGCCATCGGCTTCGATGCTTTCACGGCGCCCGTCAGCGGTCTGTTTCGGGAATTCGTGGCGGCGGAACGCCCGGCCTTCCTCGCTTCGCCCGCGCACCCGAGAATCGTCGAGGGCAAGCCGTCCAAGAACCCGCGCTACCTGCAACTGCGGCCGGACCTCGAGGACCCGCGCGGCTCCTACCTTGCCCAGGTCGGCGCGCAACTTTACCGACGCGTGCCTCCGGGCGCGACGGCACTTTTCCCGGTCGGAGCGGTGCTCGCCGGCCGCCGGCTCAATCCGCCGGAGCCGGGCGTGAAGCCGATGTGCGTGTTCGGCCCGATCCACTATCAGGAACTGCCCGAGGCGCTGATGGACTTCATCGCGAGCCTGACCGGCAAGTCCCCGTCGACGACCGGCGCCGGTTCCGAGGGCGCGCTCACGAAGAGCCCGTTCAACGCCATGCCGCCGATTCACGATCTGAACGCAGCGTTTCTCTCGTACGTACTGACGGAGCTGCCGGTGTTCTCTTCGGCCGCCGGCTGGCTTGGACCTCGCTGCCGGATCGATCACGACGTCAGCCTCCTCGTGCCGGAAATCTGGGCGCGCATGTCGCCGGAGGAACGCGAACCGAAATATCTGATCGAGCACGGCTACCTGGAGCGCTGCGTGGATTGGATCCACGCGGGTCGGCCGATTCTCGCGAGCCGGTTGGGCTGGCGCGTGACGTCGCGTTTCGTCCAGACGTTCTGCGGCCGCGTACTCGGCAATCCCAGCACGCTTTTCGACGACGAGCTGCTCCGGCCGGAGCTGCAGGATAACGAGGTTTTTGCGGAAGGCATGGAGAACATCGTCCAGGCCATGCGCACGGCTTCGGAGAACTATTTCTCCGACGGCTCGATCGCGCTGGCCGTGCCTCCGCTCCAGGCCCTCCTGCACATCATGCGGGACGGAAACTGGAAGGGCAGCTCGATCAACGATCCCGCCGTCCGCGCGCTTTTCGACCGCGCGCAAGTTCTGCGGAGTGATTGGTATCGGGCCCGACTCGAGGCGCAGCAACGTCACGACGTGGCCGAAGGAGAAAAGCGCATCCGCTACCTCGAAGCTTTTCTCGGGCGCGCCAACTACGCGGACGTCGCCGTACGCCTGCAGATTCGAGAAAAGCTCGCCGCCATGCAAACCGCCGTGGCCACCGCCCGTGGACCGAACTACGTGGAAAGCCTGATGGGAACTTTGGGTGTCGACCCGGTTTTGGTACCCTGAGTCGTTCTTCTGGGAGCGCGGACGCCCTCGTCCGCACGGATCGGAAATGCGGACGAG
>JBEIHL010000633.1:0-3134 GCA_040381375.1 Opitutaceae bacterium | reverse complement strand
CTCCTCCACCTTCGACGAGACGCCGGAGAGTCACGTGCATTGCGCGGAAATGGTGATCGAGATTTGCCGGCGCCGCGTGGAGCAGGGCGAACACGTCGTGGTCTTGCTCGACTCGATCACTCGCCTGGCCCGCGCGTACAACGCTCTCGCGGGCAACCAGGGCAAAACGATGTCCGGTGGTCTCGAGTCAAACGCACTGCAGAAGCCGAAACGCTTCTTCGGCTCCGCCCGTAATATCGAGGGTGGGGGCAGTCTGACGATTATCGCCAGCGCGCTGATCGATACGGGCAGCCGGATGGACGAGATCATCTTCGAGGAGTTCAAGGGCACCGGAAACTCCGAGCTGCATCTCGATCGCGGCCTCGTCGAACGCCGGATCTTTCCGGCGATCAACATCGATCGCTCCGGTACGCGCAAAGAGGAGCTCATCTATCACCCCGAGGAATTGCAGCGGATCTACGGCCTGCGCCGCGCGATGCAGGGCCTGGGACCGATCGAGTCGATGGAGATGCTCATCACCCGGCTCAAGAAGACGAAGTCCAACGCCGAGTTCCTCCTCAGTCTGGCGCCGAAGTAAACCGCCGCGCCGCGCCTTCATGACACCCTCCCGCCCCAGGAAATCGCGATGATCCCCGCCATCCCGTCCCCTTTGCCCGCCGCGGCGGACGATTTCGTGGTGCAGCTCGCAATCGACCGCCGGTTGCTGCACCCGGCCCAGGTGGATGCCGCCCGCGCCATCGTCGCGGCCCACCAGGATCCGGCATCGCCCTCACCCCGGGTGCTCGAACTGCTCATCCAACAGGGCGTGCTGACGGCACGGCGGGTGGCCGAGCTCTTGGCGTCGGAGTTCTCGATGCAGATGGCGCCCGATCTAACGAACGCGCGCATCACCGGCGATACGCTCGAATTGGTGCCGCGCGCCGTCGCCGCGAAACACGGCCTCCTGCCCCTCGCCCGGGAAGGCAACAAGCTCCGGGTGGCAATCTCCGACCCGCTGGACACGGACGGGATCGATGCCCTCGGCTATCTCGTGAAGATGCCGATCGAAACGGTCGTGACGACCGCCGAGGAAATTTCGGCCGCGATCGACCGCTTCTACGGAAAGGATGCGAACTCGATCGACGATCTGCTCAACGATCTTTCGGTGTCGGACTCCGCGGCCGTGACCAACGCGGTCACGACGGAGCCGGGCGCCGGCGTCAACCCGACGAACACCGAGGCGGACGCGCCGATCATCAAGCTCGTTCACCAGATCATCCTCGAGGCGATCCAGCGCCGGGCTTCCGACATCCATATCGAGCCCCTCGAAAAACGCTTCCGGGTTCGCTACCGGATCGACGGCGTGTTGATCGAGGTGGAAAACCCGCCCAAGCGGCTGCAGCTCTCGATTATCTCGCGGCTGAAGATCATGGCGAACATCAGCATCGCCGAGAAACGCATCCCCCAGGACGGCCGCATCCAGATCGGCGTTGGCACTGGCGGCAAGCAGCTCGACCTGCGCGTCTCCTCCCTGCCCACGGCGCACGGGGAGAGCATCGTGATGCGTATTCTCGACAAGGAAGGCCTCACGCTGGGTTTGCCGGAGCTCGGATTTTTGAGCGATGACGCCGCGACGTTCGAGCGGCTGATCCAGTTGCCGGACGGTATTCTACTCGTCACGGGCCCGACCGGCTCCGGCAAGACCACGACCCTCTACGGCTGCCTGCACTTCATCAACAAGCCCGACCGCAAGATCATCACGGTCGAGGATCCGGTGGAGTATCAGCTCAACGGTATCAATCAGGTGCCGGTGCGGCATGACGTCGGCATGACGTTCGCGTCCGCCCTACGCGCGATGCTGCGGCAGGCGCCGAACATCGTGATGGTCGGTGAAATTCGCGACTTGGAAACGGCCGAAATCGCGATCAACGCATCGCTGACGGGCCACATGGTGTTTTCCACCCTGCACACCAACGACGCTCCGGGCGCGGTCACCCGCCTGATCGACATCGGGGTGAAGCCGTTTCTCGTCTCCACCTCGCTCCGCGCGATCATGGCGCAGCGGCTGGTCCGCAAAATCTGCCGTCACTGCAAACGGCCCTACGTGGCCGATGCCAAAGAGCTGCGCTCGCTCAACATCAACCCGGCCCAGGCGGCGAACGCGACCTTTGCCAAGGGCGACGGGTGCGGAGACTGCAACGCCACCGGGTACCGGGGCCGGCTCGGCATCTTTGAAATCTTTGTCATGAACGAAGAGATTCAGAAAATGATTTATGAAAATGCCGGCACCGCCCGCCTGCGGGAGAAGGCGAGATCGCAGGGCATGCGCACCATGCGCGAGGATGGCGCCCGCAAAGTTATCGCCGGAATGACCACGATCGAGGAAGTCGTGTCGATCACGGTCGGTGACGTGGCTTGAGTGAAAAGTCCCCGGGAAAAGGGCCAAGTATCAAGATACCGAGAAAATGTGCCGTCATGAGGCGTGTCCTTGTGACTTGATACCGGTTAACCCCCACTTCCCATCATGAGCTACGAAATGAACGACCTGCTCGACCTGATGGTCGAACAGGGGGCGTCGGATCTTCACCTCCAGGTCGGCCAGGCCCCGACTCTGCGGATCAGCGGCAGTATGACGCCGATCGATGGTCCCGCGCTGACCCCGGCGGACACCGAAAAGCTGATGATCGCGATCACGCCCGACGGACATGTCAGCAACACGAAGCTGAACGGCGGCTCGGACTTCGGTTTCGCCTTCGGCGACAAGGCCCGCTTTCGCGTCTCGGTCCTGCGGTCCAAGGCCAACTTCGGTCTCGTTCTGCGGCAGATTCCGTTTCGGATGTTCAGCCTCCGCGACATCGGCCTGCCCGATAAAATCCGGGAACTGCTTTACCGTCCGCGCGGCCTGATCCTCGTCACTGGTCCGACCGGCTCCGGCAAGTCGACCACGCTCGCCTCGATGGTCAATTACATCAACGAAATGCGGGACGGGCACATCATCACCATCGAGGACCCGATCGAGTACTACCACAACCACAAGCGCTGCATGGTGACCCAGCGCGAGGTGCACGTCGATGTGCCGAGTTTCTCCGAGGCGATTCGCCGCGCGCTGCGTCAGGATCCCGATGTCATCCTCGTCGGTGAAATGCGCGACCTCG
>JBEIHL010000632.1:0-3136 GCA_040381375.1 Opitutaceae bacterium | reverse complement strand
GGCTCAGGGTCCCTGCGAGCCGAGCTGGAGCTCGGCGCTCCCAGGTTCAAGCCCTCTCGTTCACCCCAGCGGCGCCGGTCCCTCGAGCACGAGTCGCAGCGCATCGAGCCGTAGTCGCGCGCCTTCGATCGCGGCGCGGGTGCGTTCGAACTGCTCTTGCGCCAACGCGATTTCTTCCGGGCGCACGTGGTCGTTCACCTTCTTCAGGTCGACGAGTCGCTGCCATTCCGCCGTGAGTTCCGACGTGGCGCGCGCGGCCGCCGTGTCCTTCAGAGCGAGGCTGCGGGTCTCGGCCTTCTCGCCCGCCGCACTGAGCAACGTTTTCAACATCGCGGCGTTGAAGCCCGGTCGCTCGAGGAAGCGATGAATGTCCGCGTCCTCCGCATCCTCCGCCATCGCCGCCGCGTCCCGTTCATCGCTGAGGTCCGTGCCCCGCACATCGATCAGTACCCGCACCGGCGTCGGCGCGAGGAACCGGTCCACGTGCCAGCGCGTCTCCGCCACCGCTTCGAGCACATACACGGCCTCGAGCAGGAGATTGGGACGCGTTGAGCGGATGAAGCCGAAGGCGGTGGTTCCCGCCTTGGTTTCAAGCAGCAGGTCGATGGCATCGCGCACCAGCGGGTGATCGGCGGACAGAAACCGAATGTCTTCGCGCCCGATGGCGCGCTCGCGCTTGAACGTCGCCAGCATGCCGTCGGCCGGGATCGACGGGAAACTCTCGATGTAGGCGTGGCTCGGATCGAGAAACACGTCGCCCCCTTCGTGCTCCCGCACCCGCACGCCGAAGTGATCGAGCAGATCGACGAGGAAACGCCGCAGCGCGACGTCCGCGTCTGCCTCCCTAATCCGCCCGATGACGCGCTCCGCCACGTCGCGGTTGAACGAGTTCAGCTCCAGCAGCCGGTCCCGGCCCGCCCGGAGCTTCGCCGCGAGCGTCGCGTGAAACGCCGCGGTCTCCGCGATGAAGGCATCCAATTGCTCCCGGCCGGTCTTTGCATCGCCGCCGCCGTAAGCCGTCGCGAGGTCGACGAGCCGGTCCTTGAACCGGTCCTGGTACTCGTTCCCACCGTGCAGCGAGGTTTCAAACCCGTCCAACCCGCGGTGATACCACTCGACCACGGCCTCCTCGGCGCTGCCGGCCAGGTAAGGCACGTGGACGCGGATCATTTCCGTCTGCCCGATCCGATCGAGCCGGCCGATCCGTTGCTCGAGCAGCCCGGGATTGAGCGGCAGGTCGAAGAGCACGAGATGGTGCGCGAACTGGAAATTGCGCCCTTCGCTGCCGATTTCCGAACACAGCAGGAGCTGCGCGCCGTCCGGCTCGGCGAACCACGCCGCGTTGCGGTCACGCTGCACGAGGGGCATACCTTCATGGAAGAGACCTGACTTCACGCTCATTTTTTCCTGCAGCGCCGCCTCGATCGCGGCCACCTTGCGCTGCGATTTGCAGATGAGCAGGACCTTGGCCTCGCGGTGGCCCTGCAGAAACCCAACCAGCCAGTCGATCCGGGGATCGTCGCGGAACGAGTAGCGGAGGCCGGCCTCCTCTCCGTTCTCTTCGGCGCGCAACTCCCGGGCGATGCGAGCGAGCAGCGTAACGTTGTTGTCCGCCGCGAGCGGAACGGGACAGAACTTCCGCGGCGGAAACCCGGTCATGGCCGCCCGCGTGTTGCGGAAAACGACCCGACCGGTGCCATGCTGGTCGAGCAACGTTTTCAGCAACCCCTCCCGGGCGCCCGGCGCGCCGCGGGCCAGCGCGTCGAGGTGGAACGCCAGGCCCTCGGGATCGCGATCGAAGATGGACTTGAGGGCCGTGCGATCGCGTGCCGTGAGCGGCTTCTTTTCGACAATCCGTTCGGCGATCGTGGCCACTTTGCCGAAGCCCTCGGTCTCGGCGCGGAAGGCGTCGAAATCGTCATAGCGATTCGGATCGAGCAGCCGCAGCCGCGCGAAATGTCCTTCGAGTCCGAGTTGGGTCGGCGTTGCGGTGAGCAGCAGCAGACCGGGGGTGCGCGCCGCGAGCTGTTCGACGAGCGCGTACTCCGGACTCACGTGGGCGGGCGACCACCCCAGGTGATGCGCTTCGTCCACGATCACCAGATCCCAACCCGCGGCAACCGCCTGCTCGCGCCGCGTGTCGTTCCCGGCGAGATAGCCGACGCTGCACAACACCAGTTGCGCCCCGAGAAACGGGTTCTGCCCGGGATCGCTCTGCTCCACCGCCACGCAGCGGGCTTCGTCGTAGATGCTGAACCACAGGTTGAAACGCCGCAGCAGTTCCACGAACCACTGGTGCGTCAGCGACTCGGGCACGAGGATCAGGCCGCGGCTGGCTTTGCCCACCGCGAGCAATCGCTGCAGGATGAGGCAGGCCTCGATGGTCTTGCCGAGGCCGACTTCATCGGCGAGCAACACGCGTGGAATCTGCCGCGCCGCCACCTCGTGCAGGATGTAGATCTGGTGCGGGATCAGCTCCAGCCGCCCGCCGAGGAAGCCGCGCACGTCGGACTGCCGGATACGCGCCTGCGCTTGAAGGGTGCGGAGCCGGAGGTCGAAGACTTCGCCTTCATCCACCTGGCCGGCGAGCAGCCGTTCCTGGGGCAGGCTCACGCTGGTCACGTCGGAGATCGCGTCCTCCCGCACCCGGCGGCCAGATCCGACGTAGACGAGCAGGCCCTTCTCCTCTTCGACGGCCTCGATGGTCACCGTGACTCCGCCGCGGTCGGTGACCACCTCGCCCGCGCGGAACTGCACCCGCTTGAGCACGGCGGTACCGAGCGCGTAGAGGCGACGTTCACGGGTGGCCGGAAACTCCACGCCGATCCGGCGCGCCGTCGGATCGACGGACGCGACGATCCCGAGCCCGAGCTCGGGCTCCCGTTCGCTCACCCAACGCTGACCAACCACGGCGGAAGACATGCCGGAGGGAGGCGGGAGGAGCGGGGAATTTCAATCGCGAAGGGGTCGATGCGGCCTGACGTTGAGACAGGATGGACCGGATGGACAGGATAGGGAGCCAATGCAAACGAACGCGTCACCCGGCGTGCCCCGACCCAGACACCATCCGGTAAATCCTGTTCATCCTGTCATCCGTTTGGTTCGGAGCCGGAGGGGATCAGGGCCGCGCCCGCGG
>JBEIHL010000631.1:0-3167 GCA_040381375.1 Opitutaceae bacterium | reverse complement strand
TCTCCGCGCCGTCCCATGTCCGCCTCGCCATCCGCGCCGTCCCACGATCCGTACGCCGCGCTCAAGGTTCCGCAGTATCGTGGCTACCTCGTGGGCAGTTTTTTCGCCTTGCTGGGGCGCCAGGCGGTCACGGCGGGAGCGATCTGGCAGGTGTATGAGTGGACGCGTTCCTCGACGGCGCTCGGGCTCGTCGGCCTCGTCAATGTCCTGCCGCTGCTCGCGCTTTCGCTGCCCGCGGGCGCGATCGCCGACCGGCACGATCGGCGACGGCTGATCGGACTGGGCACGGCGGTCATCGCGGTGGTGAACGTCGGGCTCGCCGCCCTCGCCTTCTGGCCCGGCGCCGTGCCAGAGCTCGCACCGTTGCGCTGGGCGAACCAGCTCTTGCACCGGATTGCGTTGGTGTTCGAACAGCACGGCGGGACGGCGCCGCTACGCTTCGACGAGCCCGCGCTGCCGCTGATTTTCCTCCTGCTCCTGGCCCACGCGTGCGCCCGCATCCTGATCTGGCCCGCGCGGTCGAGCATCACGCCGCTGCTCGTGCCCAACGCCGCGCTGGCCAACGCGATCACCTGGAACACGAGCACCTTCGAGATCGCCACCGTCGCCGGGCCCGCGCTCGGCGGCTTCCTGATCGCGTTTACCGGCACTCCGTCCGTCTATGTTCTTGGCGCCGCCCTCGAGCTGTTTTTTCTCCTTACCCTCGGGCGGGTCACTTATTTCCAGGCTCCGCAGCGGGCCGTACTGCGCCGCACGTGGCGCGACATGCTGGCCGGGGCGGATTTCATCTGGCGCAAGAAGATCATCCTCGGCGCCAGCAGCCTGGATCTCTTCGCCGTGCTGCTCGGCGGCGCCACGGCCCTCCTGCCCGTCTACGCCGACCAGATCCTGCACGTCGGTCCGATCGGTTTCGGCTGGCTGCGGGCCGCGCCTTCACTCGGAGCGTTCGCCATGGCGATGTGGATCGCGCACCGCCCGCCGCTCGAACGTCCAGGCCACGCGCTGCTGTGGTCGGTGGCGGGTTTCGGCGTCGCCATCGTCGCCTTCGGCCTTTCCCGCTGGTTCTGGCTTTCGCTTCTCGCGCTGTTCCTCACCGGCGCCTTCGACAACATCAGCGTCGTCGTGCGGCAGTCGCTCGTGCAACTGCTCACGCCCGACGCCCTGCGCGGACGCGTGACGGCGGTGAACCAGATCTTCATCGGTTCCTCGAACGAGATCGGGGCCCTGCGCGCGGGCCTGATGTCCGCGGTGCTGGGCCCGGTCGCAGCGGTGGTGTGGGGCGGAATCGGCACCGTCATCGTCACCGTGGCCGTCGCCCGCGCGGTGCCGGGGCTGCGTCGCCTGCCGGCGCTCCACACCCTGCGACCCGAGAACTGACCGGCCCGATCGGACGTGACCGGAGGGGTGCCCGGGCCGTCCGCGCACACTATTTACAGTCTTCTGAAAGACTTCGGGCTGATTTACATTACCCGTCGCCGGAGTGCGCCGAGGAATCCCTTTGTCGCATGGCCGAGACCTCGCAACGCAAGACGTATTTCCTCCTGGCACTCGCCTTCAGCCTCGTCGTGGCGCTGCTGGCGTTGGTGCTGGATGAGGAACTGCGCGACAAGCTCGGCACGACCTACTATGTGATCGGACTGGCCATCATCGGGAGCGTGCTCCTCGTGCTGGCCGGCCACGTGTGGGATCGCACGCTGATGGATCGACTAAAGACGTTGCGGACCACCATGCCGGTCGAGGTGCGCGAGGCCGACGGCGAGACTGAGCACGACGAGATTATCGGACTGGCCCGCAACATCGAACGCATGGCCCAGGCCCTGCAAAAAACCGAGGCGAGCTACCGCGGCATCGTCGAGGATCAGGTCGACCTCATCTGCCGCTATCGGACCGACGGCAAGCTGACGTTCGTCAACAGCGCATACGCCCGCACCTTTGGCCAGAAGCGGACGGAGCTCATCGGCCAGCCTTTCCCGCTCGTCACGCCGGGCGCCGCGATTTTCGACGAGCCTTATTCCTTCGAGCGCGAACTCGACGCTTCCGACGGTCGCCGCACCTGGCTGATGTGGATGCAGCGGCCGATCAAGGACGACGCGGGCAACACCCTGGAGTTTCAAGCGGTCGGTCATGACATCACCCTGCGCAAGGAAGCGGAGGCGGCGCTGCTGCGGGCCAAGGAGGCGGCGGAATCCGCGGATCGCGCCAAGAGCGAATTTCTCGCCATGGTCAGCCATGAGATCCGCACGCCGATCAACGGCGTGATCGGATTCGCCCAGATTCTCGCCGACACGCCGCTCTCGCCCGAGCAACGCGAACACGTGGCCATCATCCGTTCCAGCGGCGAATCCCTGGAGAAGCTGATCGCCGACATTCTCGACCTCTCGAAGATCGAGGCCAAAAAGATCGAGATCGAGTCGACTCCGTTCGGCCTGCACAAGTGCGTCGAGGACGTACTCGCCTTCTTCCAGCCGCGCGCGCGCGCCGCGGGCCTAGCCATCTCGTCCACGATCGATTCCGACGTGCCGGTGATCGTCAACAGCGACGAGTCCCGGCTTCGGCAGATCCTTACCAACCTGGTCGGCAACGCGCTCAAGTTCACCGAACGCGGGCGAATCCACGTCCACGTTTCCTGCCTGCGCGGCGATCCCGTCGGCCTGAGCGACACCCGGCAGTCGTTGAGCCTCTTCTTTGCGGTGTCCGACACCGGCGTCGGCATCCCGCGCGAGAAACTCGACAAGCTCTTCAAACCCTTCAGCCAGGTGGACGCCTCGGCGGAGCGGCGGCGGCGCGGGACCGGTCTCGGACTGATCATCTCGAAGCGGCTGTGCGAGCTGATGGGAGGCACGATCTCCGTCGACAGCCGACCGGGCGAGGGCACGACGTTTCGCTTCTCGCTGCTGACCGACTACGAGCGCGGCGACACGACGATCCCATTTCCCGTTCGCTACAACCAGGCGCAGACCCAGGCGGTGTAGGCACGAAAAAGGCGCCGGTCCGGAGACCAGCGCCTGAAAAAACCACCGGGAGAACTTAGCTCAGTAGCGGTAGTGCTCGGGCTTGTACGGGCCTTCCAAGGGCACGCCCAGATACTCGGCCTGCGCCGGCGTGAGCTTGGTCAGCTTCGCCCCGATCTTCTCGAGGTGCAGGCGCGCGACCTCCTCGTCGAGGTG
>JBEIHL010000630.1:0-3170 GCA_040381375.1 Opitutaceae bacterium | reverse complement strand
GGGATGAACGGTGACCACACGTGGCCGCGCAGGTGGTTCACTCCCACGACTGGAACCCGCAACGCGAGGGCGAGCGATTTCGCGGCGGCCACTCCGATCGCCAGGCAGGCGGCGAGACCGGGTCCGTGGGTGACCGCGATCGTGCGCACGCCTTGAAATCCGACTTCCACGCGCGCCCGCGTCAGCAATGGGCCAAACGTCCGCAGGTGTTCGCGCGTGGCGAGGTCCGGCACCACGCCGCCGTGCGGCTCATGCAGCGCGATCTGGCTGTGCACCCATTCGCCGACGAGACCGCGCGACGGATCGAAGAGTGCGACCGCGGTTTCATCGCACGAACTCTCGAGCGCGAGAATCATGTCACTGCGAAGCCCGGGTGGAACCGCGTTCGCCGAAGAGCCGCACGCCCTTGAGCATCGCGATCGCCGTATCGAGTTGCCGATCGATGATCGGCTCGAAACCGAAACGCTCCTTGAAGGCGGCCGCGTCGGTGATGTCCGGCCGCGCCCGCTGCCGGGCGAGCTTGTTGTCCTCTTCCGGCGTCATGACGACCTCGACATGCGGCGCGATCCCGCGCTCGTGAATGGTGGCGCCACTCGGCGTGTAATACCGGGCCGTCGTCAGCCGCAGGCCTTCGCCGTTCTCGAGTTTGAACACCGATTGGACCGATCCTTTGCCGAACGAACGCTCCCCCACCACGATCGCCCGATGGGTGTCCTTCAGGGCGCCGGTCACGATCTCCGCGGCGCTCGCGCTGCCGGCGTTGATCAGCACGGCGAGCGGGATCGACACCGTCGGTCCGTCGCTCTGGGCGCGAAACTCTTCCCGGTCCGACGGCTTGCGACCCTTCGTGTAGACGATGAGCTCCTTCTTCCGGAAAAACGGTTCGGCCACATCGACGGCTGCGTCGAGCAGGCCGCCCGGGTTGTTGCGCAGATCGATGATCAGGCTGTGCACGCCCTGCCGCAGGAGATTCTCCAGCGCCCGGCGAAACTGCTCCGCCGTGTGATCGGAAAACTCGGAGAGCTGGATGTAGCCGATTCCATCCTCGAGCACCCGGACGCCGCGCACGCTCTCGATCTTGATGATCTCGCGCACGAGCTCGAGGTTCAGCGTCTGCTTGGTCGCTGGCCGGAAGAAACCCACCTGCACGCGCGTCTTCGGCTTGCCGCGCAGCCGGCTCACGACGCTGTCGAGGTTGCCGGCCGACTCCAGGTTCTTGCCGTCGATGCTCACGATCTCGTCGCCCCGCTGCACCCCCGCGCGCTCGCTCGGTGTGCCTGCGAGCGGTGCGATCACCACGATGCGATTCTGGCGCGTCTCGACCTGGATGCCGACTCCGCCGAACTCCCCCGTGAGATCCTCCTCGAACTCCTCGTGCACCTTTTTCTCGAGGAATTCCGAGTGCGGATCGAGGGTCTCGATCATCCCGTGCAGGGCGTTGCGGGCGAGCGCGTCGAAGGCCACGGCCTTTTCGTCGACGTAGTTCTCGTTCACCATCCGCATGACATCCTTCACGTATCCGGACGAGCGCGACAGCTCGCGGTTCGGCCACAGGTTCCACGACGTGGATACGCGCAGCGCCGCCACTCCCAATGCCATGCCCAGCGCCGTGGCGCTGATCAGGGTGAGAATGCGTTTGAACATGGCGCTCACTGTGGTCATCCGCATCCGTTTGTAAATGGGTTCGTCAGCCGCCAAATCTCCGCCGCTCGCGCCTGAATTCGAGGCCGCGTTTCGCGCGCGCGCGGACCCGGATGGCACGATGAGCTTCGACCGCTTCATGGAGCTCGCCCTCTATCATCCGCAACTGGGCTATTACCGGCGCGGCCAAACCCGCGTTGGGCGGGAACCAGGCACGGATTTCTTCACGTCGACCTCGAGTGGGCCGCTTTTCGGTGAACTGGTGACCGCCGCCAGCGTGAAGCGGCTGCGCGCCGCGGGGCGCGACCCGACCGCGCACACGTGGGTGGAAATCGGCGCAGAGCCCGGAGGCAATGGGGCCCTCACCGGCGTACCGCATCCATTTCGGAGCGTGCAAACGATCCGCTTGGGCGAGCCGGTCGTCCTCACGGGTGAGTGCATCGTCTTTTCCAACGAGTTGTTCGACGCCCAGCCGTGCCTGCGTCATGTCGTCCGCCGGGGTCGCTGGTGGGAGCTCGGCGTGACCCTGCGGGACGGGAACTTGGTCGAGGTCGAACTCGATTCCGACGTGATCCGCGAACCCACCGTGCGCGCGCCGGAGGGTTACCACTTCGATCAGCCGCTGGCCGCCGCCGCCCTCGCCGATGAAATCGCGGGGCAGCCGTGGCGCGGACTGTTCCTCGCGTTCGACTACGGCAAGACGTTCCAGGAACTCGCCCAGGCGACACCAGGCGGAACCGCCCGGGCGTACTATCGTCACACTCAATCCAACGACCTGCTGGCGCGGCCGGGAGAGCAGGACCTGACGTGCCACGTGTGCTGGGACTGGATCGCCGCCGCGCTGACGCGGCACGGCTTCGGATCCCCGGAGCTCGATTTCCAGGAGTCTTTTCTCATTCATCAGGCGGGCGAAGTCATTGCCGCGATCAGCGCCGCCGAGGCCGCTCAGACCAGTCCGCGCAAACGCGCGCTCATGCAGCTCCTGCACGGGGGGCACATGGGGCAGAAATTCCAGGTCCTGCACGCCTTGCGTTGATTCGTCCGCCTCAAGTCGGCGAAGGGAAAAATCCCCTTGCTTCGCCTTGGCTCAAACGATTACTTCCGACCCTTTAACCAACTCGAAACCATCATGGCCAGAATCTGTGCAATCACCGGTCGCCGTCCCGTCAAGGGCTCGATCATCAATCGCAAGGGTCAGTCGAAGAAGAGCGGCGGCATCGGTACGCACGTGACCAGCATCACCAAGCGCAAATTCCGCCCCAACCTGCAGCGCATCCGGATCAAGACCGCCAATGGCGGCACGAAGCGCGTGTGGGTGTCGGTCAAGGCCATCAAGGCCGGCCTCGTCGAGAAGGCCTGATCCAACCAGCGCTCTCCTTTTTTCTGCCCGCGGCATTCGTGCCGCGGGCTTTTTTTTGCCCAAGAGCGACAGTCGTGGGCTCACTCAAAGCGCCCGAAACACCACCGCCGCGTTTTGGCCGCCAAAACCCAGGTTGTTGCTGAGGACGGTCCGCACTCGGCCGGCCCGG
>JBEIHL010000629.1:0-3173 GCA_040381375.1 Opitutaceae bacterium | reverse complement strand
TACGGCCTGCGGTTCGACGTGACCAAGAAGTTCGACGCGGCGGTACCTACCTCGGTCAAGTTCGGCGCAAAGTGGGCCGACGACACCCGGAATCCTTTCACCGATGTCGGCTACTACACTTGGGTCGGCGCCGACGGCGTGCCGAATTCCGCGGATGACGCGATGACTCCGTATGCGGATTTGAAATACAAGCAGAGCGAGGACCGGTACGGGCCGTTTCCGTTCATGACGAATCCGGAGGGCGCGCCGACGGCTTACTGGAAGCAGACCGCCGCCAACGCGTACGACACCTTCGCCAACTCGCAGGTGAGTCGCGCCAAGTTCACCGAGGCGATTTCGGCCGCCTACATCCAGGGGTCGGTCAAGCTCGGCCGCCTGCGCATCCTGGGCGGTGTCCGCGTGGAGGATACCGATACCGAGGGCCGGGCTTGGGCGCGGAACACCACGGCTTCGTGGGGTGGCAACTCGGTCGGCGGCGCGAGCCTCGATCCCGCCACGGTGGCGGCCAACGTCGGCCGGGCGCAGCGCTCATTCGTCCGGCTCAACACCTCGGACGGTCAGTATCGCAATGTTTTCCCGGGGCTGCACTTCGTCTACGAGCCGGCGCAGTCGCTGCTCATGCGCGCGAGTTACAACAAGGCGATCTCGCGGCCTCCGGTAGCGAACCTGATTCCGACGCTCACCGAGAACACCGAGAACAACACCATCTCTACGGGCAATCCGGACCTGAAGCCCTACCTCACGGACAATTTCGAGTTCAGCGTCGAGAAGTACTTCGAGCCCGTTGGCCTGCTCAGCGCCGGCGTGTTTCTGAAGGAGATCTCGAACTATTTCCGCACGTTCTCGACGACAATCCCCGCGTCCGGACTCGACGGCAACGGCCAGTATGCCGGCTACACGCTGTCGACCACCCAGAACATCGGTGGCGCGCGAATCCGCGGCATCGAGGTGAGTTATCAACAGCAGTTCAGCTTCCTGCCGGGCGCCTTAAAGGGTCTCGGCGCGTTTGCGAATTTCACCTATCTCGAGGCCGTGGGTGATTTCGGCGGCACGGTGTCGACGAGCCGGCTGGGCAATCTGTCGCCTCGCAGCGGCAACGGCGGCATCAATTTCCGCTACCGGGGGTTCGATGCCCGTTTCCTGGCCAACTGGACGGACCAGAAGTACAAGAGCACAGTCTCCGGCATCGATGTCTATAACGAGGAACGGCTGATGTTCGATGTGAAGCTGCAGTACACGATCAACCGGCGCTACGACGTTTTCCTCGACGTGAACAACATCACCGATGCGCCGCCTCGCACGGACGTTTCGCTGAACGGCCTGAAGTTCTTCAAGACCAACCAGGGCGTCGGCTTCGTGGCCGGCGTGCGCGGTCGGTTCTGATCCTTGGTCATGGCTGCAACCCAGCGATGAATCATGACGCGGGCTGCTGCTCTTGGACGCACCGTGGCCCGCGTTTCTTTTTTTGGTCGCGGCGGCGGGGCCCATGCGGCCACGTTGTCCGCCTGGCGCGACTGAGCCGCCGCCTTCAATCATGCCGCCGATTCGCCTTCCCCTGATTCTGCTTCTCGCCGCCACCGCCTTCGCGGCGGCCCCAGCCAAGAAATCCATGTCCACCTTCGAGCGCCTGTCCAAGAATGACCGGAGTGGCACCGCGTGGTCCGTGCGCGTGCCGGACGGTCCCCTGATCTTTACTCAACAAGTGGCAGCCGCGTCGCCGGGGGGCGAGGCGAAGGCCGAGGCGGCGGGTGCGTTGCAGAATCTGGCGAGTGTGCTCGCGGGGGTCGGCAGTGACTTGACGAGGGTGGTGCGGCTCAATGCCTACGTGGCTGACGATGCGGCAGTCGCCGCGGTCGACTCCGCGGTGGCGGCTCAGTTCGCCGCCACGCCGGTGGCATTCACGCTGACCCGCACGCCGCTCACCACGGTCGGCGCGCGAGTTCTGTTCGAGGCGGTCGCGACGACCTCGCGGGCGCCGGCGGTCCCCGAGATTTTCGAGCGCGCCGCCGTGCTGCCGGCGGGCGGCAAGATCTTCATCTCGGGTCAGGTGGAGCGGGGCACCGATTTGGCCAGCGGCTGCGCCGCGACGATGGCGGGCCTCTACCGGTCGCTTGAACACTTCGGCCTGACGAAGGGCGATGTGGTGCAGGTGAAGGCGTTCTTCCGGCCGGTCGCCGATCCGTCGATTGCGACGCAGGCCATCACCGCGAGTTTCGGCGCCGGCAAGGTGCCGCCGATCATCCTGCAGGAGTGGACCAGTGACACCTGGGTCGAGATCGAGCTGATCGCGTCGGCCCGGTCGCTGCCGGCCAAGGCGGGCGAGTCAATCACGTACACCTGGCTGCCCTGGCTGACGCCATCTCCGCGTTACTGCAACATCGCCCACGTGATGCCCGGCACGCCGCTCATCTTCATCGGCGAAGTCAACGGCGGCGACACCAACGACCCGCGCACGCAGATGAAGACGATCTTCGAGCGCCTCGGCTCGATTCTCTTCGAGGCGGGCAGCAGTTACCGTACGATGGCGAAAGCGACGGACTATCTGAAGGACCCGACCGCGCGGGCGGTGTTGGGCGACATCCGCGGCGTGTACTTCGATCCTACGCGGGCGCCGGCGGCGTCCGCGCTCCTCGGGGGAGAGAAACTTGCGCCGTTACGGCTTCACGATGCCATCGAGAAACGCGAAGAGTTCCTTCGTCGCCGGATCGCCGGGCACGCCGAGCTTCGCGTTGACGGAGTTGTGGGTGGCTTCGCGGGCGCCGAACACCTTCGCCGGCACGCCGGCCTCCTTCAGCACCGCGCCGAGCCGAAAGGCTTGCGCGGCAGTATCGGGATTCTCGGTGATGTGCAGGATGAAGAACGGCGGGATGCCCTTGCCGCGCGCGACGTGGGTGACGGCGGAGTACTCCCGGTTCAACGCATCGGTGCCACCGAACTTCGCGAAGTGTCCGAACTTGGGCTCCGGCTGGCCGTGCAGCTTGCGGCGCGTATTGCCGTTGGCGACGATCGCAGGCACGTCAAAGGTGTCGCCGTCGACCGGAATGCAGCCCTTCAACACGGAAAACGGCACGCCCTCGGCCTTCACGAGACGGTCGTCGGTGCAGAGCAGGGCCGCGAGTTGCGCGCCGGCGGAGTGGCCGCCGACGATGATGCGCCGCGGGTCGCCGCCATGG
>JBEIHL010000628.1:0-3176 GCA_040381375.1 Opitutaceae bacterium | reverse complement strand
GCCGTCGATCGCCAGCGTATCCCGTTTCCTGATGCAGACGCGCGAGGCGGGAAGCGAGGCGGGCAGCGAGATTCTCGTAAACGGCGGCAAGTTCGTGCACGTGCGAGAGTGCGGCCGGCCGGTGGGCACCTGCATTGAGGTCACCCACCTGTTCAACTCGGTCCCGGCGCGGCGGAAATTTCTCAAGACCGACCAAACCGAAGCCGCCCACATCGTGCACTGCGTGCGACTGTACGCGCTGGCGTGCCCGCGCACGGCCTTCACGCTGATCGAGGACGGGCGCGTGATCTTTCGTTCGCCGGAGTGCAGCACGCTCGAGGAGCGGGTGACGGAGATCTTCGGCCGGCAGGTCGCGGAGTCGCTCATTCCGATCGCTTGCGACGAGCCGGGCCTGCGGCTGACGGGGCTGATCGGCCGGCCCGGCGTGGGGCGCTCGACCCGGCATGAAATGATCGTGTTCGTGAACGCGCGGCCCGTCGACAGCCGGACACTCAACTACGCGCTGATCGAGAGCTACAGCGAGTCGCTGCCGAAAGGACGCTACCCGCTGGCGTTCGTGTTTTTCGAGTGCGAGCCGGCGTCGGTCGACGTGAACGTCCATCCCGCCAAGCGCGAAATCCGTTTCCGCAGCGAGCCCCAGGTGCGGAGCTTTGTGATCCGTTCGGTCCTGCAGACGTTGCGACAGGTCGCCGAGCCGGCCCCGGTGGATCGCGGGTCGCGCATGGGGGCGGGAACGGACGCCGCCCTGGCGGGCACGATGGCTGCCCCGCCCCGTGCCATTCCATTTCAACCGGCGTCCCGTTGGTCGGCGCCGGTTCCGGCCCTGCACCGTGCGCCGGTCGGGCCGGACCGGACCGCGGCTGCCGCCGCTACGCTGGCCCCTTTATCGCCGGGGTTTGTTCCGCCGCCCTCGGCGGCGTCTGCCGCGCCCGCGTGGACGTTCCTGGGCCTGGCTCACGGTCTGTTCGCCCTGTTCGAGACCGCGGCGGGCATCGTGCTGCTGGACCGTCGCGCGGCGCACGAGCGCGTCTGGTATGAAAGGCTGCGCGAACAGTTCCGGGCCGGCACGGTGCCGAGTCAGCGGCTGTTGCTGCCGGTGCCGCTCGAACTCGACGCGATCGCGGCGGCCCTGCTGCTCGACCGGCTCGCGTTCCTGCGGGCCCACGGTTTCGACGTGGCTGAGTTTGGCCGGAACTTTTTCCGCATCGAAGGAGTGCCCGCGTGGATGGAGCCGGCGGACGCCGAGCCGTTTCTCCGGGATCTGATCGGCGGATTTCGCGATGGGTCGATTCCGGATCGTGACACGGACCTGGCGCGGGATGTCCTGGCCCGGCTGGCGGCGGCCAAGGCGGTGAAGTTGCCGAACGCCGGGGAGGATCAAGTCCGGGCACTCGTGGCCCAGCTCTTCGCCACCCGCTCCCCGCTGACCAGTCCCGCGGGGCGACCGACTTACATCGAGCTGAACCACGCCGAACTGGCGCGACGGTTTCAGCGGTGAAAACGGGCCGGTTGAACCACTGATTTTCGCTGAAGGACACTGATTGAGATCAGTGAAGCTCAGTGCCGATAAGTGGTTCCAAGCTCGAGTGGAATGCTTCCCGCAGAACCACCGCATGGCAGAGCTCGCAGTACGAAATCGCCCGGTTTTCGTGGGTTTCGTGATTAATCTGCCACCGCTTTTCCCTCAACCCACGCTCGCGCTGGCACGATTCATTCTACAACGTCGCGACCTTTCCCATGCCGCCTGCCGCCCGTTCCAGTGCCTCCCGTTCCGCCAAGCCAACCCGCGCTGCCGCATCCGCGCCCGCGCCGGCGGGACTCTCGAGCACCTCGCCGTTTGATCCTGCGCCAGTCGTGGGAGATATTCACCATCCGCAAACCGGAAGTGACCGGCCCGAGGCGGTCATGCGGTCGCTGATCCAGCGGCACTTGGTGTCGACCCTCGCGCGCCATTCGGGCTCGGCGACGCCGCGGGACTGGTGGGTCGCCACGGTGCTGTCGTTGCGCGACTCGATTCACGAGCGGATGATTGCGACCCAGGCGGTGCACAATGCCCAGAACGTCCGGCGCATCTACTACTTCTCGCTCGAATACCTGATGGGGCGGCTGTTCGGCAACAATCTGCTCGCGACCGGGCTCTATGAAACGACGCGTGAAGCGCTCGCGTCGCTCGGCCAGGATTTTGAAACCGTGCGGGACACCGAAGTCGACATGGGCCTCGGCAACGGCGGTCTCGGCCGTCTCGCCGCGTGCTTCCTCGATTCGCTGGCGACCCTGGATTATCCGGCGCTCGGCTACGGCATCTACTACGAGTTCGGCCTGTTCAAGCAGGCGTTCGTCAACGGGCACCAGATGGAGCATCCCGACAGCTGGACGATCTTCGGTGACCCGTGGGAAATCGTCCGCCCCGAGTACACGCAGGAGGTGCGGCTGTACGGCCGGGTGGAGAACGTGTTCGACGATCGGGGCAACTACCGCCCGAGCTGGGTCGACACCAAGACCATCCTCGGCGTGCCGCACGACATCCCGATCGCCGGCTACGGCACCAAGACGGTGAACCTGCTTCGGCTGTGGGCGTCGAAAGCGACCGAGGACTTCGACCTGGTGGCGTTCAACAGCGGCGGCTACGTCGAGGCCGTGCGCGAAAAGGCGGTCGGCGAGACGGTCTCGAAGGTGCTTTATCCGAACGACAAGACCGAGAACGGCAAGGAACTGCGGCTCGTGCAGCAGTACTTCTTCGTCGCCTGCTCGCTGCGCGATATCCTGCGGCGCCATTTCCGCACGCCCGGGAATTCCTGGGATAACTTCGCCGACAAGGTGGCCGTGCAGCTCAATGACACGCACCCCGCGATCGCCATCGTCGAGCTGATGCGGATCCTGGTCGACGAGCACCAAACCGCGTGGGATCCGGCTGAGCCCGCCGGCTACGCCCGTCACCTGACGTCCGACCCGCTCCCGGGCAGCAGCGCCAAGACGGTGCTGCTGCAGGCAGCCCTCGGCGACGCCCAGGTGACGACCCTCGGGGCCGAGGTCATGGCGCGGTCGTTCGGCGCGAACACCGTCGCGCCCGAGACCCAACCGGTGTTCGGTGTGCCCGAGCGCGAAGCGCCCTTTGTGGGCTCGGCGTTGGTGGAGTGGCGCTATACCGACGTGGCGCCCATGCCGCTCGAGAACAT
>JBEIHL010000627.1:0-3181 GCA_040381375.1 Opitutaceae bacterium | reverse complement strand
GGTCTGACGCGGAGTATATCTGCTCTGCGTCTGATCTCTGCGCCCTCCGCGCCCTCCTGTGAGTCCACAAAAAAGAGCGGCCTGGGGACAGGCCGCTCCACCTCTCAAACTCTAACCAGGATCAGAACTTCTTCGTGAGCTCGAGGTACATGAAGCGCGGCAGGAAGTTGCTCGCGCGTTCGGCGTATCCGGTTGAGAAGGACGTTCCGGGCGCGGTGCGGTCGAAGACGTTGTTCACGCCGAGCGTCGTCCGCAGGTTCCACGGCAGGGCGTAGCCGATCTGGACGTCGGTCGTGGCCTGCTGTTTGACGAAGAGCGCGCTCGGGGCGGTGTCCTGGAATCCGCCGATGTAGTTCACGCCGACGGCCGCGGAGAGTTTCTCGCGCGTCCACTGGACCGAGGCGTCGCCGCGCCAGCGCGGGATCTCGTAGAGGCCGACCGTCTCGACCTGCGGGAGGTCGGGGCGCGTGCGCACCGTCTGCGAATTGATCAGGCTGGCCGCGGCGCGGGTCGTGAACCGGCCGAACTTGCCGGCGGTGAAACGGTACTCGGCCGCCAGGTCGACGCCCTTGGCTTTTGTGCTGCCATAGTTGCCAAGCACGGTGCGGATTTCCCGCAGTTCGCCAGGCAGGTTGTTCGCGGTATCGCTCGCAGTCGGAGCGGCGCGCACCACGGCGTCGGGGAAGAGCGTCGGGTTGGCGAGGATGATCGCGGGCGTCGCGGGCTGGCCGATGCGGTTGGTGACCTCGACCTCGTAGAAGTCGACGCTGACCGAGAAGCCCTTGAGGAACTTGGGTGAGAACTGCACGCCGACGTTGGTCGACTCCGACTTTTCCGGGGCGAGCAGCGGATTGCCGCCCGAGCGGATCAGGCGCTGGCCGGTGCCGCTGTCGTTGACGTTGGCGCCGGGGCGGCCGAAGCGGAGCGGGTCGGGGATGTTGAACGAGACCGCAACCGACTGCGGGAGGTAGAGCTCGGCGAGCGCGGGGGCGCGAAAACCGCGGCCCCAGGAGGCGCGGAACGTGATCTGCTCGACGAGCGGCTGCCAGCGGAGACCAAGGCGCGGGACCGTGGTGGCGTCGACTCCCTCATCGGAGAACGACTCGAAACGGCCGGCGGCATTGAGTTCCAGCGCGTGCAGGCCGGGGATGTTTTGCGCGGCCGACGTGAGCGGAATCGAGGCCTCGGCGTAGGCGGCGCTGACGCGGCGCGTGCCCTTCGCCTGCGCAACGGGCGCGCCCTGGTTGAGCAACTGGACCTGGGTGCGCTTGTCGCGGAAGCGCTCTTCGCGCCACTGCGCACCGAACGCGACGGCGATCGGGCCGGCGGGCAGGCTGAACATCGAACCCGTCGTGCGCGCGTCGAACGCGGTCAACTGGGTCTTGGCATCGCGCGTGACGCCGCCTTCGAGGCCGGCGAGCGTGAGCGGGTTGTTGCGAACGGTCGTGCCGTTCGCGAACAGGTTCAGCGCGGAACCGCGATTGGTGTCCGCCAGCGCGGCGTTGACCTTGTCCTGGCCGGGGAAGTTCTTCAGGTCCAGGTGCGAGGTCTCGGTGTTCCACGTGACGGAAGCGTCCCAGGTCCAGCCGTTGTTGAGCTTGCCCTCGAGACCGCCCACGAGGCGGTTCATGCGGTTGGTCGTCTTGGTCAGGCGGTCACCCAGTTCGAGGAAGCGGAAGAACATCGTCTGCGTCGTATTCGACACGAGCGCGACGCCGAACGGATTGAACGGGTTGTTCGCGGGCAGCGTGATCGTGTTGAGCGTCGAGATCGGTGCGGGCGAGAGGCCCTCGAAGTTCTCGTTGCGCTGCCAGCCGTATTCGACGAAGGCGCTGAGCTTGTCGCTGAATTCGTGGCGACCGGTCACGACCACCCCCCGGCGCTCCGCCTCGGTCTGCGGGCGGATGGCGGCGTTGGCGTCAAACGTGTTCTGGGTCTGGAGCTGGCGGGTAAACGTGGCGTTCGGGCCGGTCGCGGCGCGGTCGCTGGTGAACGTGCGGGCCGCCGCCGCAGCGCCGGCGGGAATGACCTGTCCGGTGATCGGGTCGGTGGCGCCGACCGGCACGACGAAGCTGCCGGGCGTGTTGCTCGCGAGCAGGAGCTGCCGCTTCACGGGCTGGGGCAGCTCACGGAAGAGAAATTCGTCGCGCTGGTACCAGTCGGCGATCACCGAGAGGGAAGTCTTGCCCTGCTTCGCGCCGACGGCGAGCGAGCCGCGGAGGATCGGGGCGGTGATGCCGTTGTCGTAGTCGCCGTAGCTCACGTTGAAGGAGCCGCCGACGATGTCCTTCTTGAGGATGATGTTCACGACGCCGGCGACGGCATCGGCACCGTAGACGGCGGACGCGCCGTCCTTCAGCACCTCGATGCGGGCGATCGCGGCTACGGGAATCATGTTCACGTCGACGAACTGCTCCGTGCCGAGTCCGGCCGCGCTGCCGCCCTGGCCGAACGGCGCAAGCGTGACGCGGCGGCCGTTGATGAGGACGAGCGTGGAGTTCACGCCGAGCCCGCGCAGCGAAACGGCGGCGGAACCGGGCGAGGAAGTGTTGACGCGATTCTCGGCGAAGCCCTGGGCGCCGATCTCGGGGATCTTGCGCAGGAGCGCGCCGAGGTTGGTCTGACCGGAGGTGTCGATCTCGGCGCTGGTGAGCACCCGGAGATTGGCTGCGCCGGTGGATTCGCCGGCCCGGAGGTTGGAGCCGGTGACGGTGAAGGCTTCGAGCTTCACCGCGTTGGCGGGACTGTTGGCCGTGGTCGGCGTCTGGGCGAAGCCGGACGTGCAAAGCACGAACGCGGCGACTGCGCCAAGAAGGATCGGTTTGGTAGTATGCATGGTGGTGAGGGGAAATTGAATGTCTCCTGGGAGCGCGGACGTCCTCGTCCGCTTTCGATCGAATGCGGACGGGGACGCCCGCGCTCCCAGGGGCGAAGTCACTTCAGTCCTTTCGCGATCGCCGTGTTGATCCGCGCCGCGATCGCGCGCATCTGCGCCCGGACCTCGGCGACATCGACCGTCGTGATCCGGCGGTCCTCCATCACGACGCGGCCGTGGATGATCGTGGTGCGCACGTCGCGCGGGCTCGCGGCGTATACGAGTGCCGAATACGGATCGTAGAGCGGAATCAGGTGGGTGGCGTCCTTGTCGATGATGATCACGTCGGCCAGCTTGCCGGGCTCG
>JBEIHL010000626.1:0-3182 GCA_040381375.1 Opitutaceae bacterium | reverse complement strand
GGGGGGGGCCCCCCGGGTGGCTGCGCGGGCCCCCCCCCCCCCCGGGGGGGGCCCGCCGCGCGCCCCCCCCCCACCCCCCGCTCCTACAAGCGAAGGTCAGCCCTGTTCCTTATGCATATTTTTTCCCTGATCTTCACGAATCTCCGCCGCCACCGCTGGCGGGCCCTGATCGGCATGGCGGGCATCGCCTTTGGCGTGGCGGCGATGCTCACGATTCTCGCCATCGTCACGGGCGCGATCGGGATGTTTCAGCGCATCCTGGCGAGCGACAGCCACTATCTGGTGTTCGAACGGAATGTGTCCGACTTGTTCTTCAGCTCGGTCACGCGTGAGCAAGTGGACGCGATTCGCGCCCGACCCGAGGTGGCGGCGGCGCATCCGGTGCTGTTCGGCATCGTCTCGGCGCCGGATCATCCGGTGATCACCTGCTTTGGCATCGAGGCGTCGGACCCGCGGCTGGCCAAGGCAGAATGGCGGGCCGGCCGGCAGGCGGACTTCGGCGCGCGGCCGGACGAAATCTTTCTCGGGGCCCGGGCGGCGGAGTTCCTCAAGGCGCACGCCGGGCAGACGATTGCGGTGGGGCGCGGTACGTTCCGCGTGGGCGGCGTGTTTAAGACCGAGAACGGCTTTGAGGATGGCGGCGTATTTTTGCCGCTCAAGGCGGCGCAGGACTTCTTCCACCGTGGCGACGCGGCCTCGGTGGTCACGGTGCAACTGCGCGACGAACGCCGCGGCGTGGAATTCAAGGGCGCGCTCGAGGCCGCGCAGCCCGGAGTAATCGCGCTCGAGAATCGCGAGTTCAATTCCACCTACAACAGCTTCAAGATTCTCAACTTCACCGCCTGGGCGGTGGGCGTGTGCGCGTTCTGTCTCGGTGGACTCGGCGTGGCGAACACGATGCTGCTTTCGGTTTTCACCCGGATTCGCGAAATCGCGGTGCTGCGCGTCTGCGGCTTCTCCGGCCGGCAGGTCGCGGGGTTGATCTTCGGCGAGGCGGCGGCGATCGCGGCGGTGGGCGTCGTGGCCGGCTTCAGCATCGGATTCGTTCTGCTCGCGGTGCTCGAGCGCGTGCCGCAATTCCAAGGCTATGTGCAGGCGTCGCTGCAGCCGCTCGTCCTGGTCGGCATTGTGGCCACCGCGTTCGTGACGGCGGCCGGCGGGGCGATCTACCCGGCGCGTTTCGCGTCCCGGATCCAGCCCGCGGAGGCGCTGCGTTATGAGTAAATCCAGGGAAATCATCGCGGAGGCCCGCGAGGTCTCGAAGAGCTACGATGCCGGCCGCATCGTGGTGTTGCGCGACGTCAGCCTCGCCGTGCGGACGGGCGAACTCGTGGCGCTGTGGGGCGCCTCGGGTTCGGGCAAGAGCACGCTGCTGCACCTGCTCGGCGGACTCGATGCGCCGGACCGCGGCCAGCTCATGGTGTGCGGGCTCAATCCCGTCGACGAGGCGAGCCGACTCACGCTGCGGCGTCATCGCCTCGGATTCATCTTTCAACTGCACAACCTCATTCCGGATCTGACCGTCGAGGAGAACTTGCGCGTCCCGGCGCTGGCGATCGGCGCCGCGCGGGCCGAGACGGCGGCGCGGATTCGCGAGCTCGCCGCCGAGGTTGGGATGGCGCACCGGCTCGATCACCGCATTCAGGATCTTTCGGGCGGCGAGCGGCAGCGGACGGCGATCTGCCGGGCGCTGATGAACCGGCCGCAGCTCCTGCTGGCGGACGAGCCGACGGGGTCGTTGGACGAGACGACGGGGGCGACGGTGTTTGCGCTGCTCAAGCAGCTCGCGGAGCGCGACGGCATCACGGTCGTGCTCGCGACGCACGAGCGCCGATTCGCGGAAGCCTGCCATCGCATCGTGCGGGTGCGGGATGGACGCCTGGAGGAAATCACGTCATGAGCGCCACCGGCGCGACGGTCCTCCGACCGTTCGGGCGCACGGTGGCGTTGCACAGCCTGGGCTGGCTGGTGGCGGCCAATGTCGTCGGCGTGTGGCTCGGCGTGACGCTGCTTTGGCCGCCGATCGGCGACCTGCTCGCGCCGCTGACCTTTGGCCGGTGGGTGCCGCTGCACCTCGACTGGCAGCTCTACGGTTGGTGTGCGCTGCCGCTGGTCGGGGCGCTGATCGCGTGGTGCTTCGATGCGCGGCATCCGGGCGCGGGGCGGCACGCGCACCTCGCCCTCGGCGCCTGGTCGCTCGCCCTCCTGCTCGGGGCGGTGGGGTGGCTCGGCGGGACGGTGAGCGGGAAACTGTTTCTCGACTGGCACGGTTGGACGCGTCCGTTGCTGCCCGCCGCCATGCACGTCCTCTGGGCCCTGCTCGCCGCGCACACGTGGTGGCGTTGGAGGGAGATGTCGCGGGGCCATCGGATCCTGCGCGGCGCCGTGCTCGCGGGTCTGCTCGTGGTGCCGTCGGCGCTTTACTGGGCCGCGGATCGCGGCGGCCATCCGCCGGTCAATCCGGATAGTGGCGGCGCCACCGGCGCTTCGCTGCTGGGTTCGACGCTCGGCATCGTGACGATTTACCTGCTGTTGCCGGTCCTGCTCGGGCTCGAAGGGCGGGGGCGCCGGGTCCTATTCGGCGGGGCTTTGGCTGCTTCGTGGCTCGCCTTTGCGGTGATCGACCGCGGACACGCCTCGCATCACGGCGTGGCGCAGATCGCGGGATTGGGCGTGCTGCTGGCGTGGATACCGCTGCTCCCGCTGGCGTGGCGCGGCTGGAACTGGCCCGGGTCGGCGCGCCCGTGGCTGCGGGCGGCGGCGGTCTGGTGGGCGCTGCTGGTGCTCACGGGCTGGCTGACCTTTCTGCCGGGACTTTCGGAGCGACTGAAGTTCACGCACGCGCTGGTCGCACATGCTCACCTTGCGATGGCGGGACTCGTGACGAGTGTGAACGCGGCGATCGTGGTGACGCTCTCGGGGCGCGCCGCGCCGCGCGGGGTTTTTGCGTGGTGGCAGAGCGGGTGCGTGTTGTTTGTCGCGTCGATGCTGGCGCTGGGGTGGGGCGAGGCGGAAACGACGGCGGAACTTTATCGGGGTGAGGGCGCGGCGCAGGGGTGGTTCGTGCTCCGGCTCGCGGGTGGGGTGGCGATGGCGGGGGCTTCGGGCGGTGGTTGTGGGGGGCCTGGCGGCGTTAATCGAATGAATCAGACATCTTACAGGAGGGCGCGGAGGGCGCAGAG
>JBEIHL010000625.1:0-3187 GCA_040381375.1 Opitutaceae bacterium | reverse complement strand
TGATCCGCGTACCGCTCGACCACGACCGGCAGCCGGGTCTCGACCGCCCGCCATGATACCGCCGGCTCGCCGCGCCGGATGCGGGCGCCCCCGCGGTAGTCGCCTCGATCCCGGGAGAACGCCCGCAGCACGAGATCGCCTTTTTCCAGCAGCGAAATTTCCGCGTGGGGAGACTTCAGCAACAGCGAAGCGCGGGCGACGAGGGCCTGGAGCAGCTCGTTGACGTTGCGCCGCCCCAGCAGTTCGAGCGTGGTCTGGTTGAGCGCGGCGAGGAAGTCGGCCTGCCGTCGGACGGACTCCTCGGCCCGCCGGCGCTCGGTCACATCGATGATCGCACCATCCCAGACCACGCCTTGGTTGGGCAGCGGACGCGGCTGGGCGCGGAAGCTCACCCAGCGTTCGGCGCCACCGTTCGATTGGATCCGAACCTCGGCCTGGAGCGGTGACAGGTCGCGCTGCGAACGCTCGCGCGCGGCGGCCAGCGCCTTGAGGTCCGCGGGATTGATGAGCCGGTTAAGCCACGAAGCATCGATCGGGAGCTCGCCGGGGGGCGTCTCGTCGAACAGCCGTTCGAACCCCTTGCCCAGATAGGTCAGCAAATGGCGGCCGTCACCCGTCACGGCGTATTGATAGAGCGCGCCTTCGGGAAAGTTTTCGCTGATGAGCTCGAGCTGCAGCCGCGTATCGCGGAGCGGCGCCGTGGTGTCGGGCCCCGGTGCTGGAGGGCCGGCCCGGCCGGTCAAAAATGACTGGTCGTCGGCGGGGGCGTGGGGCATGGCGGGTCACGCTATAAACTTACGGTCCGGTTGAAAGCCTTAACCTGCACCCATCATCGGCCGGCGGGCCTCGCAGTCGCATTCGAAAGCGCAGGGTTGAAGTTCCCCGCGGTTCGCGCACGGTTCGCAGGTCGATCATGCGCGCGTTTTTCCTCATCGTGGTGATGGTGTTCGGCTTCGTCGACCTCTTGGCGGCGCGCGCTCCGGAGGTGACGGGGCCCCGTTCCGGCCGCTGGGCGCACGAGATGCCGAAGAGCGCCGCGCCGGACACCAAGGTGGTCTGGGGTAGGCTGGACAACGGTTTCCGCTACGCCCTGCTGCCGCACGGCGGCGTGCCCGGCCGCGTGGCCCTGCAACTCGTCGTACTCGCCGGCTCGCTCGACGAACGCCCCGACGAACTCGGCATCGCGCACTACACCGAGCATCTGGCGTTCGGCGGCTCGAAGCATTTCAAGGCGGACGACATGATCGCGCTCTTCCAGCGCCTCGGCGTCGAGTACGGCAGCGACGTCAACGCGATCACGACCTTCGATCACACCGCGTACCGGCTGGATTTCCGCGAGAACGAGCCCGCGCTCCTGAAGGAGGGACTGCGGCTCTTCCGGGATTTCGGTGACGGCCTGACTTTCGATCCCGCGATCATCGAACGTGAGCGTCGGGTCGTGCTGGCCGAGCTGCGCAACCGCAACACCATCGCCGACCAGCGGCAGCTCGCGTCGATGCCCGTCGTTTTTCGCGGGCTGCAATTCGCCCAGCGCTCGCCGGGCGGCAGCGACGCGCTGATCGCCAAGTTCACCCGGGAACAGTTCCTGGCGTTCTATCAGCGCAACTACCGTCCGGACCTGATGGTGCTGGTCGGCTCGGGCGACTTCGATCCCGCCGCGATGACGGCGCTGGTGCGGGAGATTTTCGGCGACATGGTCCGGCCCGCCGAGCCGCTGCCCGTGCGCCAGGAAGGCCGGCTCGACGGACGCGCGCTGCGCGCCGGGTGTTTCGCATCACGGGCGTCGGTTCCGCCCAGACCGAGGCCGCGTCCGTGATTCCGCCTCCCTCGCGTCCGGTCCCCGACACGCGCGAAACCCAGATCGAGCGGCAGCGCCGGCAGTTCGTGATGGAGGTATTCGCGGAACGGATGCGCGCCGACGCCGCCGGCATGGGCGGCGAGGCGATGTACGACGAACTGCTCGGTCACGGCGTCGCCATGGCCGCGATGGGCGTGGCGGCCCGCGAGTGGTCCCGGGGCGTGCTTTCGCTGGACGAACTGGTGCGGCTGACCCTCGAGCGCGGGCTCGATGCCGTGGACGTCGAAAACCTTCGCCGCCGGCGCCTGAAGATGGCGCAACACATGATCGAACAACTGCCGGTGCTCGATCCGGGCGCGCTGTGCGAGGCGCTGACGGAATCGATCACCACGCACACGGTCTATCCGGGTTTCGCCGTCCGCTTCGCGTGGATGCGCGAGTGGCTGGAAAAGTTTACGCCCGCGGACGCGCAGCAGGTCTTCAAGGGACTCTGGACGCCGGGCACGATGGCGTTTCACGTCTCGGGGGGCGTCGACATGGAGCTCACCGCCGACAAGGTCCTGCAGGCGGTCCAGAAGGCCCGGCGCACCGGACTGAGCCACGTCATGCCACGGCAGCGACGCGAAGCGCCGTTCAAGCTGCCCCGGCTCGCCACGCCGACGGACGTGGTGGAGCGTCGCGAGATTCCCGCCTTCAACGCGAAGCTGATGCGCTTCGGCAACAACGTCCGGCTGAACTTCGTCACGAACCGGCAGGAACCCGGCCTCGTGCGCGTCGTGGTGCGCGTGGGCTCCGGGCTGCTCGAGATGCCCGGCAACAAGCCCGCGTTGAAGGAATTCGGCCTCAACACGCTGCTGGCGAGCGGTGCCGTGCACTTCCGCCCCGAGCAGATGAACGCGCTGGTGGAGGAGAGGATGATCGAGTTCGGGTTCGACGTGTCGGATCGCGACGCGTTCTCGTTCCGCGGCCACGTCGCGGCGGAGGAGATCGAGACCTTCCTCGGTCTCGTGGCCGACATTCTGCACGCCCCGCAATTCAACAGCTACGTGCACAGCGACCAGCGACTCCAGGCCGCGATCGGCCGCGCGTCGTCAAGCATGGGCATGGGCGACGGACTGCGGGCTTTGACCGATCACCTCTTCAAGGGCGACGCGCGCTTCACCTGGGGTTCGCCGCTCGACTACATGTCGATGAGCGTGCTCGACGTGAAACGCTGGATGGAACCGTCCCTGGCCCGCGGATACGTCGAGGTCACGGTGGTCGGCGACCTGAGCGAGGACGCGGCCGTCGGCGCGATGAAACGCACCCTGGGCTCCCTCCGCCCCCGCGCCGAGCGCAAGACCACCACGGCCCCGCCCAAGCCGGTGACGATGACGGCCGACGCCGGCT
>JBEIHL010000624.1:0-3190 GCA_040381375.1 Opitutaceae bacterium | reverse complement strand
GAACAATCCACAATCGTCGCTTGCAGCATCAACTAAAAGCCGCTTAATTTAACCCGTAACCAATTGAACCAGAGCCTCCGTTCCGAAAACTAAAAAATGTCCCAAACCATCTGACGACGGACAGTTCTCCTAGGAGCATTTGCACGCCGGCAGCATCGTGACGCAAATCGTGTTCAAGCACTCCTGAGTACAGGGGCACTTCCGGCCTTCACCTCGCGCGCCGTTCCTGCGTCGCGACCGCCCTCCCAGCCTGCATGACCCTTTTCCTGCTCGTTCTCCTCGCCGCCCTGACGTTCGAGTACATCAACGGCTTTCACGACACGGCCAATGCGATCGCCACGGTCGTTTCCACCAAAGTCCTGACCCCGCGCGCCGCGGTGATGTGGGCGGCATTTTGGAATCTGATCGGCGCCTTGTTCGGCACCGCCGTGGCCAAGACCATCAGCTCCGGCCTCGTCGATCCAAGCGCGGTGAACATGACCACGGTCCTCTGCGCCCTGCTGGCCGCGATCGTCTGGAATCTTTTCACCTGGTGGCTCGGTTTGCCTTCGAGTTCGAGCCACGCGTTGATCGGCGGCCTGTGCGGCGCGGCGCTCGCCACGGCCGACGGCAGGTGGGCCGTGCTGCTCTGGCATGTAAACGATGCCAAAGGCGCCTCCCTCGGGCTGTGGCCCAAGGTCGTGCTCCCCATGTTCACCTCGCCGCTCGTCGGCTTCATCGGCGGCGCCATGCTCATGGGTCTGCTGCTGATCGTCCTGCGCAAGGTCACCCCACGGGTCGTCGGGACGATCTTCGGCAAAGCCCAACTGATCAGCGCGGGTTTCATGGGCTTCAGCCATGGATCCAACGACGCCCAAAAAACGATGGGCATCATCACGCTCGCGCTGTTCACGGGCACGACCTCCGGGGCGTTCGTCAACCTGCCGGAATGGGCGCACTTTCTACGCATCGAAGAGTTCAAGGATATCCCGCTCTGGGTCGTGATCACCTGCGCCATCACCATGGCGGCCGGCACCGCGGCCGGCGGCTGGCGGATCATCCGCACCATGGGCCACAAGATGGTCAAGATGCAGCCGGTGCACGGCTTCGCCGCCGAAACCACCGCCGCGATCATCCTCCACGCCACAGCCACCATCGGCGTGCCGGTGTCCACCACTCACGTCATCTCCACGTCGATCATGGGCGTCGGTGCCACCAAGCGCCTGAGCGCCGTCAAATGGGGCGTCGTGCAACGCATCCTGTGGGCGTGGGTGCTGACGCTTCCGGTCACGGCGTTGCTGGGATATTGGCTGGATCGCCTCGTTCAGTAACGGCGGGAACAGTCGGACAGGAATGGCCGGGCGGCAGGAGCGGCATTACGCCGCGACGGAAGGTTCAGCCTCACGTCGGGTCGCGGCGTGAAGCCGCTCCCACAATTCGCAATCTGCCCCGGTCTCGGGCGTCATGCGGCTCGCCTTTTTTGTCCGGCCTGACCAAGTTCCGCCACGTGTTTCCCGCCACGTTACACGTCCGTGTCCAGCCACCGCGGTGGCGCCCCTTGGCGGCGCTGCTCGTGGCGACAACGCTCACGCCGGGCCTGTGGGCCCAGAGCAGCAATGACGGCTTTTCCCGGGACACCACCGGCATGGAAGGCATGCCCGCGCCACGTCCGATCGAGCTGGTGCCCGTTTATTTTCCGCCCCTCCCGCCGCCGCTCGACCGGCCGGTCCCGCGGGGCTCGTCGCAAAGCGTGCGCTTTCCGGCGCCACCCGACCTCGCGGCCCACGTGGGTGACTATTTTTATCCGGCCCTCGGCACGCGGATTGTCACGCGCACGCTGAGCGAAAAATTGCGGACGCGACTCGATGCCTACAAGGCGACGCGACTAAAGCTGCAGAACGAACTGCGCACCGAGCTCGACCGGTTGCGCACGCTCGAACCCGACGCTCAGGCCGCAGGACTCGCCGCGCTGGCGAAGCGCCAGACGCCGCAAATCACCGAGCTGGAGAAAACCGCGGAGCAACTGCGACGCGACCTGATCACGTCCGACTTCAACTGGAACACCTTCCGGCAATGGCATCTCAGCGACCGCCAGCGCCGCGGATTCTCGCCCGTGGAAATCGCGCAGGTGATGCGGGCGTACGCTTTCTACCAGCACAACCTGCTGCCGGTACAACGCGGCATGCTGCGCGAGATCGCGCTCGACCTGATGTTCGCGGCGGAGAATCCGGCGGCGGCGGCGGCGGCCAACCCCTATGTCTTCTTTGCGCCCGAGCCCGCGCGCGTGCTCTTTCCCGAGGATCTGCCGGCGGATCTCGGCGCCCGACTCGCTTCGTACCAGACCAAGCGTTCGGTGCTGAAGAAGGAACTCTATGACGCGGTGCATTCGTCGGACGGATCGACGTTCGGCTTCATCGTCGGCACGCCGATCAAGTCGCTGGCGGAAAAACAGGCCGGGCGAATCGCCGAGCTCGAGGCGCTGGCGGAGGAAATCCGCCGCGGCCTGAGTGCGGCACCGGAGGCCGCCGTCGAGCGGTCACCGCTTCCGCCCCACCTCGACGCGCGGGTCGCCGTGATGATGCGCCGGCACACGTCGGCCCAGCGCGAGGCCGCGGCCCGCGTCGACGCGATCCTGACCACCGCGCGCAACCTGCCGATGCAGGCTACCTACCGCTTTGAGGGCGACGGCTTGAAGTTCGTCGTCGTGCCGACTCGCGGCGCCCGCGGCGGGCCCGGCGGGCCCGGCGGGCCGGGCGGCCCGGCTGGAAAAGGCGGAGCGGTCGGCCCGATGGCACAGATCGAGGAAACGCGGGCGAAGATCTCCGCCGTGGCCGACGAATACGGCCGGGCGGTCGCCGACTTGCTGAACGAACGAGAGTCGATCCGGCAGGAAATCGGTCAGGTGCTCCAGCTCACGAAAGGAGACGCGATCGACCGGGCGCTGTACGCCTCGATGCGGGTCGCAACCCGGCAGGAAAACATCCGCTCGTTCAGCGACTATCGGACGGCGGTCTTCGAACCGGGACTTTCGCCGGAGCAGCGGCGGCTGCTGTTCGACAGCGTCATGCAGCAGCTCGATCTGCCGCTGCCGCGCGGAGAACCGCAGGCGGGCCGGCGGGCGGATACGTGGTAGCGCGGCGCGGCGCGCTGGAGGCCAAAAGGACCGCACGATAAGCGCGGGCTTCGCCTTCCCGGTGTAGGAGCGGGGGGG
>JBEIHL010000623.1:0-3192 GCA_040381375.1 Opitutaceae bacterium | reverse complement strand
GCCCCCCGGCCGCATTGCATTGATCTCGGAGGGAGGTACGGCGAAACGCCTCCGTCCCTTCGTTTCCTGCCTTTTCCAACCCCCGCCTCGCGCGGGCTGTTTTCACCCACCGATCACTGACCTGATCCCCACAAAACCCATGAAGAAAACCATCCCGCCCCTCTCCCTGTTGGCAGCCCTCTGGGCCCTGTTTTCCGTCGCGCTCGTTCAGGCGCAAACTGGCGCCACTGGCACGCTTTCCGGCCGGATCTTCAATCCCGCGACCAACGAGTACGTGCGCAACGCCGAGATTCAGGTCGAGGGCACGAGCCTCACGGCCTACTCCCGCGACGACGGCTCCTACGTCCTCACGAACATCCCCGCGGGCGAGGTCACGGTCACGGTCACCTACACCGGCTATCAGCGCGAGAGCACGCGCGTCTCCGTCGGCGCCGGGCAGGCGGCCTCCCGGGACTTCGACCTGAAAGGCGCCGTGTTCGGTCCGGGCGCAGCACCGGTCGCCGGCCAAAGCGTCGTCCAGCTCAGCCAGTTCGTCGTCTCCAGCGAGCGCGAGGGCAACGCCAAGGCGATCATGGAGCAGCGCGCCGCGATCAACATGAAGAGCGTTGTGGCCTCGGATAACTTCGGCGACGTCACCGGCGGCAACATCGGCGAGTTCATCAAGTACATGCCCGGCGTGGTGATGGACTACGTCGACTCGGATGCCCGCACCGCGCGCATCGGCGGGCTCAGCCCGGTCTACGCCGGCGTGAGCATCGACGGCATGTCGATGGCCAGCGCTCCTTCCGCCAGCTTCGGCGACAACTCGCGCCAGTTCGAATTCGAGCAGGCTTCGATCAACGGCATCGAGGCGATCGAGCTCAGCAAAACCACGACCGCGAGCATGGATGCCGACGCCCCCGCCGGCCGCATCAATCTCCGCAGCCGCAGCGCGTTCGACCGCAAGCGGCGCGAGGTCACCGCCCAACTCGCGCTCACCGGCAACGAATACTCGTGGACGCTTGGGAAGTCGCCCGGGCCGTATGACAAATCCACCTACAAGATCCGGCCCGGCTTCGTGTTCTCCTACGGCGAAGCCTTCAAGGGCCGCTTCGGCATCAATCTCAGCCTTTCCGGCAACACCGTGGGCACCGAGCAGGCCGGTGTCACCGTGACCTACGGCTACCCCACCGGCCGCGGTCCGGTCGTCACGCAGATGGCGTTCCGCGACGCGCCGAAACTTTCGAACCGCGCCTCGTTCACGCTCAACACCGACTACAAGTTCAACGAGCACATGTCGGTGTCGCTGCGGACCTCGGGCTCGAATTTCGACGACGGCACGAACAACCGCCAGGTGGCGTTCTTCGTCAACGCGGCGCAGGTCACGCCCGAATCGACCGTGACCTCCTTCACCGCCCTGCCCACCGCCAACGCCAACACGCGCGTCCAGTACACGACCAGCCGGCGCAACAAGGTGAACACGACCGTCAGCTTCGTGCCGAAGTTCGAGTACAAGCGCGGCGACCTCAACCTCACGCTCGGCGGCGGCTACTCGCGCAGCCGCACCGCCTACGAGCAGATGACGGAGGGCTACTTCCAGGCCGTCACCCACCGGCTGTCGCGCATCGGCTTCACGGCCGCACGGAGCAGCGCGACCAACACGGACTGGATGCTCACGCAGACGTCCGGCCTGCCCTGGACCGACGTGGCGAACTACAACCGCACGGATGCCTTTACCAACAACGTCGCGGCCACGCCGCAGTCTGCGCGCCACCAGGTGTGGGTCGCCTATCTCGACGCGAAGAAAACCTACGAGATCGCGGGTCTTCCGGTCCAGTTCATGGCCGGTGCCAAGACCAAGCTCTCCGTCTACGATCTCGAGAAGAATGGCGCACTGCAGTACACCTACGTCGGCGCGGCCGGCTCGATGGTTGCACCCACGACGATCCTGCCGACCACCACGCACCTCGAATACGATCCCCGCACCGGCGGCAACATCGTGCGCCTCGGCATCCCGATGACCGACCCGTACGCGACGTTCGATCAGTTCAAGGCCAACCCATCGCACTTCACGCCGAATCTGATTCAGAACCACATCAACGAAAACTACAGTTCGCGCTCCGTGAAGGAACAGATCGATGCGGCCTACCTGGAGACGAATTCCCGCTGGGGCGCGCTGCGCTTCAACCTGGGCGTGCGGTTCGAGCAGACCGCCACGTTCGGCAAGACGATCGATCTCATCCCGCCCGCGCAGGTCCGCGCGGCCGGCTACACCGCCAACACGATCCCGGCCATCGACTATCAATACCGCTACGGTCGGCGCGACGAAAAGGAAGGCGGCTACGAAAACGCGTTCCTCAGTGGCGGCGCGAAATACGCCCTGTCCCGCAACCTGCACCTGCAAGTGGCCGCGAGCCAGTCAATCAGCCGGCCCAGCTACGGCAATGTCGCCGGCGTCATCACGATCGACGAAACCAACCAGACCATCCGCGTGCCCAATCCCGACCTGAAGCCGGAGACCTCGGACAAGTATTTCGCCAGCGTGCAATACTACCTCGAGCCCGCCGGCACGCTCAGTGTGTCGGGCTTCCGGCTGTCCGTGGACAACATGGGCTCCGGCACGCAGCAGGTTTCAGCCGCCGAGGCCGGCTACGCCGACGATCCCGAGTACAGCACGTTCACGTTCCTTCGTCCGTCGAACGCACCCGGCACGATCAACCTCGACGGCATCGAGATCGAGTACAGCCAGCAGCTGGTGTTCCTGCCGCGCGCGTGGCGCGGGTTCAGCGTGTTCGGCTCGCTCACCCGCACCGCTGCGAGCGAGCGGCTCGAGAACCACGTGCCGAAGGCCGCCAACGGCGGCATCCGCTACGGCAACCACAAATTCAACGCCCAGCTTCGCTGCACCTGGCAGGCGTCGCGATTCAACTCGGCCAGCGCCACTGAGGAACTCTGGCAGTACGAGCGGCTGATGTTCGATTTCAGCGGCGGCTACCGGTTCAACAGCACCTACGAGATCACGATCAGCGGCCGCAACATCCTCAACGAGCCGATCCGAACCTACGCGAACTCCCCCGGCCTGCTGCGCGCCTTCAACCGCTACGGCGCGTCGTGGACGGTCGGTTTCCGCGGTCGCTGGTAAGAACCCTGGGAGCGCGGCCGCCCCCGGCCGCACGGGGTTGAATCGAATAAACCTGCGGCCGGGGACGGCCG
>JBEIHL010000622.1:0-3202 GCA_040381375.1 Opitutaceae bacterium | reverse complement strand
GTTGATTTCCACGCATTTAGCCCCATTAGTGGTGGAGGGCGCCCCATAAATCGAATTTGGATTGTCACGATCCACCGGCCGATCCTTTCGGGAGCCGAAGAAGACACCCGCCCTTCGCGCCTGCGGTCTGCAGGCAGCAAGCGGTGGCCAGGAACTTTCCCTTTCGCTGGTCGCTGTTGCAGTGCACGCTCTGTACGGTGGAACGATGCGCTCACAATCGAACATTCGTCGTGGCTGCCGAAGTCACGAGGCAGCCCAAACCGCGCTGTTCAGCTACGGTGGGGCAGGTCGGTTTAGCGCGACGGTGCGGTCAATCGCGCCAATTCGGACTCCATTTGCTGCCGCACGCCGGCGGCCGCGGGAGAGTTCACCAGGTTGGATAGTTCGAAGGGATCCTGCTGCAGGTCGTAGAGCTCGTTCATGCCCTCGAGGTCGCGATAGCGGATGAATTTGTAGCGCTCCGTCCGCACCGCGTCGTAGCCCATTTTCAACGTCCGCGGAAACACGGTGTCGGTCGTGTACTCGATCAGGAACGAGGTTCGCCAGTCCGTCGGCGTGCGCGTGAAAAGCGGTCGCAGCGATCGCCCGTCGATGCCGGGCAGCGCCGGTGCGTTTGCGAGATCCAGGATCGTGGGAGCCAGATCCGTGGTCAGGGCCATGCCGCTGGGCTCCGCCCCGGGCTTCACGGCGGGAGGGTAACGTACGAGCAGGGGCAGACGGATGGATTCCTCATAGGCGAGACGACGCTCCTGGCTGAGGCCGTGCTCGCCGTAGAAGTAGCCGTTGTCGCCGACCACCAACACGACCGTCTGGTCCAGGGTGCCCTGTTTTTCCAACGCGGCCAGAATCTGTCCGAGGCCTTCGTCGACGGCGGCCAGCATGCGCAGGCGGTCGCGAATGGTTTCGTCGGGAGTCACGGTATCCGGACCGAGGGGTTTCAATCCGGGAATCGGCCGCTCGAGCGCGGGCTTGCCCTTGGGCGGCACCGCATAGTTTGCGCGGCGCGGTGGCTGGGCGTCGGCGTAGAGCGTCTTGTGCCGGTCCGCGGGAATGAAGCCGCCCTCGCCAATCTTCACCGACGTCCCATCGGCTTGTTGACGATTGTTTGGATGAAGCGCCTTGTGCGACAGCATCAGCATGAAGGGTGCGGTGCGGGGCTGCTGAATGAACGTCAACGCACGTTGCGTTAAGACGTCCGTCACGTAACCCGGTGCGCGGGCCAGGCGGCCGTTCTCATAAAGCTCGGGGTCCGTCACCTCGCCCTGGCCCGGCATCGCCACCCAGAAATCAAAGCCCGGGCGCGGCGTGGGGTCATTGCCCATGTGCCACTTGCCGATGAAGCCGGTGTTGTAGCCGGACGCCTGGAGCGTCCGCGCAAACGTCGGCAGGGCATGACTGCGCGGGCTGCGATCCGTGTTGTCGAGGATCCCATGGTGGCGCGTGGCGAGGCCGGTGAGGATGTTGGCGCGGCTCGGGGAACACAGCGGCGTGACCGAAAAGAAATTCCTGAACTGCGCGCCTTCACGGGCGACGCGGTCGAGATGGGTCGTGCGTGCGAACGGATGACCGGCCGCGCCGAAGTCGTCGAAACGCAGGTCATCGACCACGATCAGCAGGAAGTTCGGTCGCGTCGCGGCGCCGATCGCAGCCGTCGTGACGAAGAGTGCGGCCAGGGCCGTGAGGAGGGAAGTCAGAGCAGGTCTCATGATCGGAAGGAGGTCGGGCGCAGCGGTGACGAAGCGGGCGGGCTTTTGCTGCAGCGGAGCGGATTTCCCCAAAGCTGCGTTCCTAAGGTCATCCGGAGCACGTGGTAGCCGGCTTAATCCAGTGCCTGCAGCACCGTCGCGGTGATCAACTGGCGCAGCCGATTGCGGATTTCGCCGGGGGCAGCGGCCATGAACACCACGGCCAGCTCCTCCTTGGGGTCCACCCAGAAATAGGTGCCGCTGCCGCCACCCCAGTTGAAATCACCCGGTGTGCCTGGCATGCCGGACGCGACGGTTGCACGGCGCACCGCGACACTCAGGCCAAAGCCGTAGCCGTGTACATTCCCTCTCGTCCACAGCCGTTCCAAGTCGATCTCCGGCGTCATCTGGTCCGATGTCATGAACTCCACCGCTTTCCGGCCGAGGTAGCGCCGGCCGTCGAGCGTGCCCTTCTGCCGCAGCATTTCCGCGAAACGCAGATAATCGAGCGCCGTGGAGTAGGCATGGTTGCCGCCGTTGTCCCGCTTGGGCGGGACGGTGCGGAGTCGGGCTTGGGTCGGTTCACCGGTCAGCGGGTCTTTCTTGAACGGTTGGGCGAAGCGCGCGGCCTTGGCGGGAGGCACGAAATAGCCCGTGTCGATCATGCCGAGCGGCGCAAAGAGATTCTCCGCCTGATAGTCGGCCAGTCGTTTCCCGCTCAGGGTCTCGATGATGACTCCCATGACCTCGAAGCCCAGGCCGTAATCCCAGCGCGCTCCCGGTTGGTAGTGCAGGGGCACTTTCGCCAGTTGCTCGATGAAATCCGCCGACGTGCGATCGGTCGCCGTGAGTTCGAAGTAACGCCGCGCCAGTTCGCTGCCGGTGGCGGTGCCGTTGGTGAAACCTGCGGTGTGCCGCATCAGATCCTGCAGCGTGGGCTGCCGCCGGGCCGGTTCGGTGCCGGTGCCGGCTCCGGTGGCCACGTGCCGGTCTGCCAGCGGCGGCAGGTGCCGGCCGATCGGATCCTCGAGCACCATGCGCCCTGATTCCACCAGCATGAGGGCGCCGACCGCAGTCATGGGCTTGGTCAGGGACGCGATCGGAAAGATCGCGTCCTTGGGCATCGGAGTGCCGGCCGGGTGGTCGAGAAATCCGAAGGCTTCGTGGTAAACCAGTTTCCCGCGCCGGGCGACGGCCACCACGGCGCCGGGAATCATTCCCTGCTGCACCTCCGACCGGAGGGCCGCACCGATCTTCGCCAGGCGTTCGGCGGAGACGCCGACACTCGAGGGCGCGGCCGTCTGCAATGCGGACGCGGCGATCGCGACGGTCGTGGTGAGAAGGCAGACCACGCTGCCGAGGAGCAGATTTTTCGTTCTGTTCACCGGCGTCAGAATTTCAATCCGGCGCTCACGTACCAGAGCCGCCCCACCGGATTGTAGGTGGCAAGGTCGGCACCGACGTCGCCGCCGAAAGCCTGCGGGGCCGAGGGAGGCATCTGGTCGGCGAGATTGTTG
>JBEIHL010000621.1:0-3217 GCA_040381375.1 Opitutaceae bacterium | reverse complement strand
GTCCCCAGGCTGCTGGATTGTTGGGATCGATGCCGAAGCAGCCTGGGGACAGGCTGCTCCACCCACGCTGCCGCGGACCACTTTCCGGCATGAGCAGCCACGTGATCATTTACGGGCTGGGCAGCGCGGCGGTGGCGGCGCTGAATTTCGTGCTGTTTGCGATCTACGCGCGGTATCTGCGGCCGGAGGATTATGGGGCGATGTCGCTGATCGTGTCGGTTTGTTCGGCGGTCTCGATGGTGGGCCTGCTCGGCATGAACAACGCGGTGCAGCGATTCTTCTTCGACGCGAAGGACGACGCGGGCAAGCGGCGGATCTGGGGCACGGGACTCGTGGGCAGCCTGGCGCTGACCGCGGCGCTGGTGTTGGTGGCGGGCGTGGCTTTTCGGTGGCTCGACCGGGCGCAGCCGGCGCTGGCGGGATGGGCGGCGGTCCTGGCGCTGGTCGCGGTATTGCCGCAGGTCACGCTGACTTGGCTGCAGGACTTCTCGCGGCTGCAGTTTCAGCCGTGGCGGTTTGCGCTCATCGGTCTTGTCCAGGCGACACTGGCGGGCGCGGCGGGTTTGGTTTTCGTGGCGGGCTTCGACTTTGGGTTGCCCGGCTTCTTCGCCGGAGCGCTGATGGGCGCGGTCGTGACCGGCGCGGTCGCGGCGGTGGGGGCACGGGGCGCGTGGCCGCTGGCGTTTTCGCGCGAGGAACTGACTCGACTGGTGCGCTTCGGCGCGCCGTTCGTGCCGGCCGGCGTGTTCATCTGGGCGAGCAGCGCGGTGCTGCGGTGGCAGATCGCGCATTATCGCGGGTTGGAGGAAGCGGGACTCTTTGAAGTGGCGTGGAAACTCTCGGCGCCTGTGTGGATGTTGAACGCCGCGATCGGGCAGGCGTTCGGGCCGTATGCGTTTCGCCTGCGGGCGGAGGTGCCGGATTACCGGGCGAGGCTCGTCGATATCTTTCACCTCGTCGGACTCGTGACGATGGTGGCCTCGTGTGGGGTGGCCGTTTTTGCGCGCGAGCTCTGCGGCTGGGTCGTTCCGTCGGCGTACGCTGGCGCAACGCTGCCGTGCGCGATTCTCGCGATGGCGTTTTATTTCTCGGCGCTGCACCAGGTGACGGCGCTCGGCATCGCGTTCGGCGAACAGTCGAGACTGATCGCGGTCGGGTGGGGCGGGGCGGCGCTCGCCAGCCTCCTGCTCGCGTTCTGGCTGGTGCCGGTCCTGGGGGCCGCGGGCGCCGCGTGGTGCGTGCTCGCGGTCTACGCGGGCTTGAACGGATTCTACCTGCTGCATTCGCAGCGCCTGCACCCGCTGCCGTTTCGCGCCGGGCCGATTCTCGTGCACGTGGCGGTGGGCGGGCTGACGATCGTACTCGTCGCGTATCTGCGCGAACAGCCGATTTCCGTCCCGGTGCTGGCCGTGAAACTCGGGTGGTGTGCGCTCGTCGCGCTGGTGCTGCTGCGCTGGGGTGGAAGCGATGTCGGCCGCATCCGCGGCATGCTGCGGAATTTCGCCGCGGGCTTCGGCACGAAGCGGGGCGCGGCCCATTGAGCGGAGGCGCGACGAGTTGAGAGTTGTCTTCAAACCACGGCCTTGGTTCTAACCCGCATCCCATGAGTTCTTCTCCCACTGCGTTCCTGCGGCGTCTCGCGCGCGGTGGCGTGGATCTCGGGGCGGCGGTGGGGCTGGCGTTGCCGCTGGTGCTGGCCGCGTTGGTTTCGCGTCTCGCGGCGCGACGAGGCGTCGGGCTCGGCCCCGAGCCGCTGATCAACAACGTGCATCACGCGCGGGCGCTGCGCCAGCAGGGTTACGCGGCGACGACGTTCGTCAGCCACGAATACTACATCACGAACCGGTTCGATCTGCGCTGGCTCCGCGGCCGGCCGTTCAACCACTACGCGCTTTTCCTCAAGGTGCTGTTTTCGTTCGAGGCGATCTACATCTACTTCAACGGCGGTCCGCTCGGTTGGACGCGTTTGAAATGGCTCGAGCCCTGGCTGTATCGGCTCGCGGGCGTGAAGGTGGTGGTGATGCCCTACGGCGGCGATGTGCAGGACTTCGGCGTGCATGACGACGTCGTGTACCGGGCGGCGTATCTCGCCGACTATCCTGATTTCGTCCGGCGGCAGATGGCCTCGCGGAGGCGCAACGTCGGCCGCTGGATCCGCCATGCGAACTGGGTGATCTCCGGCTGCGACTGGGTGCACTATCTCCCGCACTGGCACACGCTCATGCTGGCGCACTTCTCGATCGATACCGAAGAGTGGAAGCCGCTCGACGGCACCGGGGCGGTGGCCCGGCGAATCACCGCGGACAAACCGCTGCGCGTGCTGCACGCGCCGAATCACCGGTCGATCAAAGGCACGGCGATCGTCGAAGAGGTCGTGCGCCGCCTGCGGGCCGACGGCGTGCCGGTCGAGTTGGTCATCGTGCAGAAGATGCCGAACCACGAACTGAGGCGGCTCGTGCAGGAGATCGACGTCGTGGTCGAGCAGCTCGTGATCGGCTGGTATGGCATCTTCGCGCTTGAGGCGATGGCGTGCGCCAAGCCCGTGCTGACCTATATCGCGCCGGAGCTGGAGCGGTTGTACCGGTTGCAGGGCCTGCTGGACCGCGACGAACTCCCAGTGACCAAGGTCGATCACAACACCCTCGAGGCCGCGCTGCGCGCCATGGCGATGGGCGAACGGGACCTGGCCGAACTCGGCTGCCGCTCGCGCGCGTACGTCCTGCGCCGGCACTCGCTCGAAGTCGTCGGCACTGTGTTCGCCGGCATCAATCGTCAGCTCGGCCTGCGGGCCCCGCAGCCGGCCGCTGCGGCGAGTGCGGAGCCGCCGCCGCGTTCGCCATGAGAGTGCTGCACTGCCCCTCCACGGTCGGAGGCAATCCCCAGGGCCTGAGCCGGGCGGAGCGGGGGCACGGTTGCGAAAGCGAGTCTTGGACCCTCACGCAGAATCAGTACCAGTATCCGGCGGATCGCGTGATCTGTCCCTCCGGTGGCCGGCCCCTGCGGGCGTTGCTGCGCTGGTGGGCGATCGGGCGGATGGTCGGCCAGTTCGACGTCGTGCACTTCAACTTCGGCAGCTCGTTCGCGCCGCTGCGGATCGCCACGGCGCACCGCGGGGCGGCGGCGCGGCTCTACAATCGCTGGTGGGCCGGACACTGGGAGCTGGCCGACGTCGCCTGGGCGAAACGGCGCGGCGCGGTGATCGCGGTGACCTATCAGG
>JBEIHL010000620.1:0-3229 GCA_040381375.1 Opitutaceae bacterium | reverse complement strand
CCCGACGCAAGCGAGAGGTCGGGGCATAAAGCCCCTCCAACAAAATCCCACCTACCCCTTCTTCCGCGGCGTCCGCGGCACTTCCGGCGGCGGCTCGCTCGCGTCCCGCTTCACATCGTCCAGCCAATCCTGATACGCGCGGGACAGCCGCGCCGCGGTCGCCGGTTCCCGGGCGGAAAGATCCCGCCGTTCGCCCGGATCGGCTACGAGATCGAAGAGTTGAAACGGCTGGTTGCGGCCCGGCCGCATCAGCTTGTAGCGCCCGGCGCGCACCGCCGCCTGCCCGCCATATTCCCAACCCAGCACGCGCTCAGGCGCAGGAGCGCGCCCCGCGAGAATCGCGGTCGGATCAACCCCGTCGAGCGCGCGCCCCACGGGAGCATTCACCCCCGCGGCGGCCAGGATCATCGGCAGCACGTCGGTCGCGACCAGCGGCGCATCGCAGTCGACGTCCGCCGGCAGCCGTCCCGGCCAGCGAAAGATTGCCGGGACGCGGATGCCACCCTCCCAGCAATCGGGCCGGCCGCCGCGGTAAGGCGCGTTCGTCGCGAACTTCAGGCCGTGCTCGCGGCTCGTGTTCGCGCCGTTGTCGTTGAAGAAGACGACGAGCGTGTTCTCCCGCAGCTTCAACTCATCGAGCGTGCGCAGCACGCGGCCCAGCGCATCGTCCATCGCCGAGATGGTGGCGAAATAGCGGATCCGGTCGTTGGGCTCGTCGGCGTTGCTGCCGTAGAGTTTGAGGTACTTTTCCGGCACTCGGTAACGGATCGGCTCGCCCGGGGCGTAGTTGGACGGATCGGGCGAGTGCGGGGCATTGAAGGGCAGGTAGACGAAAAACGGCTTTCCCGCCTGGCGCCGGATGAAGTCGATCGTGGCGTCCGCCCAAAGGTCGGTGGCGTATTTGTCCGTATGATACTCCTCGGTGCCGCGGTACAGCCCGTGCCGGCCCTGGTACTTGTAGCTGTAGTAGTCGACCTGCCCCGGCACGAAACCGATGAACTCGTCGAAGCCCTCCTCCGTCGGCCGCGTGCCCGGCGCAAAGCCGATGTTCCACTTGCCGAAGCAGCCCGTGGCGTAACCCGCGGGCTTCAGGTAGGCGGGGATCAGCACCTCGCGCGGCGCCAGTCCCTGGCCCCAGTTGCCGGCGATGCCCGGGAGCTGGACGTTGAGTCCGTTGCGCTGGGGATAGCGGCCGGTCAGCAACGCCGCCCGCGACGGCGAGCACGTGGGCGAGGCGGAATAGAAGGAGGTGCACCGCACCCCTTCCCGCGCCAGCGCGTCGAGGTTCGGCGTCACCACGAGCGGATTGCCGAAGCAGCCGAGGTCCGCATAGCCGAGGTTGTCGATCGTGACGACCAGGATGTTGGGCCTGCGCACCTCGGCGGAAAATCCGGCGAACGTGAGCGCGAGGTTCAGGAAGAGGAGCGGCAGCAATCGAGGCAACATGGGGCACGGGCGAAACGGGAAATATGTTTGCCGGATTCCGGCGGAGTTCCAATCGCGAACTCGGAAGTCGGCCGTGGTAGAGATTCTGACGAATCGATTGTAGGGGTGGCTTTACGCCGCGACCCAACGTCCCTTTGACCGATTGGTCGCGGCGCAAAGCCACTCCTAAGAGCGCAAACCGCAGCACCACCCGGAAGTCCAATCCGGCGGGCCTGCCCACCGCGGCACCTGCGGGCTGGCCAAGCGCCACGGATCTCACGACAAGTATCCGCGTCGTTTTCTCCATGACTACCCCACTCTGGCGCCAACCGGCGCTGCTCCTCGCCCTCCTCCTCGCCTCGTTCGCAGCCGCCGCGGAGCGCGCGCCGAACCTGATCGTCATTCTCGCCGACGACCTCGGCTGGGCCGACCTCGGACACGACGGCTCGCAGATCGAGACGCCGCACCTCGACCGCCTCGCCAAGGAAGGCGTCAAACTCACCCACTACCGTTCCTCGGCGCCGATGTGTTCCCCCACCCGCGCCGCCCTGCTCACCGGGCGCTATCCGCACAGCGTGGGCGTACCCGAACTCGCCAGCCCCACCGCCCGCGGCAACGTCCCGGTTCTCGCCCTCGCCCACGACGCGATCACGATTCCCGAAGCGCTCAAGCCCGCTGGCTATCGCAGCGCGCTCGTCGGCAAGTGGCATATAGGGCACGCGAAGGAGAACTGGCCGCGCACCCACGGCTTCGACGAGTTCTGGGGCTCGCTCATCGGCACGCCGCGCTTCTGGGACGTGAAGGAAACCTACGCCAACGAGACGCCCATCGAGGTCAGCGGGAAGGGCTATTACACGGACCAGCTTGCCGGCAAAGCCGTCGAGGTCATCCGGCGCAGCGCAGCGGAGAACCGGCCGTTCTTCCTCTATCTTGCTTTCAACGCGCCGCACTACCCGCTCGAGGCCCCGTTCGAACTCGTGTCCAAGTATCGGAAAATTTTCCCCGATCGCGGTCTCTTCGGCCTCTACGCCGCAATGGTCGAGCAGCTCGACACCGGCATCGGCCGGGTGCTCGCCTCCCTCGACGAGCTGAAGCTCGCGTCGAACACCCTCATTCTTTTCACGTCCGACAACGGCCCCTCCGCCGAGCTCAACCACTATGGCCCCGAGGGTGCCGACTTTTCCAACGGCCCGCTCCGCGGCTACAAGTTCGGTCTCACGGAGGGCGGTCTGCGCGTGCCCTTCCTCGCCCGCTGGCCCGGCAAGCTGCCGGCCGGCACCGTGCGCTCCGGGAGCGCCATCACCATGGACATCCTGCCCACGCTGCTCGACGCCGCGGGCGTGCAACCCGCCGCGGGTCACGAAATCCACGGCCAGTCGCTCCTCCCCCTCCTCCGCGGCGAGGCCTTCACCCGGCGCGCGCCGCTCCACTGGGAGAACCAGCAGAACTACGCCGTGCACGACGGTGAATGGAAGCTCGTGAAACGCGCCTGGGAGCCGAAGGCCCGCCTCTACCGTCCGGCGGAGGACATCGGCGAGGATCAGAATCTCGCGGAAAAATTTCCCGCCAAAGTGGCCGAACTCAACTCGCAGCACGAAGCTTGGCGGAAGCGTTTCTACCCGAATCCCGTCCCTCCGGTGGCGAAGCGCACGACCGGCAACTTTCCGGTCACGGCGCAGGATCCGTAACAACGCGGGTGCGCAGTCCCATAAGCGGCTTGGACCTGCGCCGCACCACCTCGGTTCGGCTCACCTGGGAGCGGGGGGGGGGGCCGGCGCCGGGGCGGGGGGGGGGGGGGGGGGGG
>JBEIHL010000619.1:0-3232 GCA_040381375.1 Opitutaceae bacterium | reverse complement strand
GACGTCCGCGCTCCCAGGAAGGCGTCGCTCCGGGGAACGAGCGACTGCGAATCACCACATGACCCGGTAGCTCGCCGAGACCTCCCGCCCGGCGCCGAGTCGGGCCAGCTTCTGCAGCAGATCGGTGTCGAAGACGTTCCGCATCGCGAGACCCATACCGTGCGTGCGTTTGCCAATGCGACGCGAGTAACTGGAGCTGAGACTGACCACTCCGTAGCCGGGATATTCCATCCGGAATCGCTGCCGGTCCTCGTAGTTGGCGATGAAGTCGGAGATGTACGCCCAGCTACCGCTCAGGGAAAGGCCCTGCCAGCGCCCCTTGGGGAAACTGTAGCTCGCCGCCGTGCTGAAGTTGTAAGGCGGAAAGCGCGTGAGCTCGCGGCCGACCTCTTCGGGCAAGTCCGGCGACTGGGTCGTGATGGCGCGGACGTACGAGCCGCGCAACGACACCGACAGCGGCGGCAACGGCCGCCAGCGGCCCTCGATCTTGCCCCCGGAGAAACGCTCCTCGCCCGCCGCGACGAGCTGCGGCTGGGTGTGATTGGCATCGAAAATCGGGTCGTCGTAGAGGGGATTGCGGCGCGAAATGTCCTGGTTGAAAAACGTGAACACCGACGTCGTAAACTCGATCTGCTGCTTCGCCAGCCGCGCCTTGAAGCCCCCCTCGTAACCGCTGGTGGTCTCATTGCCCTGGATACGGCCGGTGCGGAGGTCGACGCGGGTCGAGGGGTTGAACGCCGTGCTCGCGGTGGCAAACACGAGCAGCCGGCTCGGCAGCGCCTGATAGTTCACGCCGCCGTGGTAAGTCAATTGGCTCACGCCGTCGTCGAGGCGGGCCTGCGCCGGCGGCAGGCCGGGGCGCCGGTCGTTGACCTTGAGGCCGACGAGATCGTACCGCAGACCGGTGGTGAAAACCGTCCGACCCTTGGCCACGCCCATGCGCTCGCTGAGCTCGATGGCGGTGTAGCGGGTGTTTTCCTCCCGGTCGGTCAGCACGCGATCGTAGACTTCCGGCGCATAAGGCGGACGCCAGTAGTTGGGCGCGGCGGGGTCGAAATTCCGGATCGTTGCGGGCAGGGCATTCCGGGCCTCGAGGGAGAGCGCCCGCTCTTCCCGGTAGTACTCGCTGATCGTATGGCTGACCGCGAACATCAGCTTATGCTCGCCCCGGAGCGCCGCGAAACGTGCGGTCGCCTCCGCCCGCCCCACGAGCGCCCGTTGGGGCTGCTCGCTGTGTCGCGGTTCACGAATGCCCTCGAAGCGGCCCGTCGCGAGGTTCAGCAGTCCGGTCGTGAAGCGGTCCTGCTCGATCCGCCGCCACCACGCCTCCACGCCGGTGCGCACGGCGACCTTCGGGTGCGGTTGGGCGTCGAGGATCACGTTCGCCACCAGGCTGCGCCGCCGGATGCCCGCCTCGGGCCCGAGGGCGTTGAACCCCGCGAGCGGCAGGTAGGGCCCGACGATTTTCTGGCCGGTGGCGACGCGATATTCGGGGATGGCCGGCGCGGCCGTCGCGTGGGTCTGGTAATAGTCGATCGAGAAGAGCGTGCTCGCGGCCGGACTGTGTTTCCACGTCAACGCACCGTTCATCGAGCGGGTCTCCGACGCGGTGAACGTCTCCGGCCCGGTCTTCCGGCTCCAGTCCGCGGCGATCCGGTGCCACAACCGCTTCGGCACCGTCGGTCCGTTGATCTCCAACGACGCGCTCTGCCGCTCGAGGGAGGAAATCGCATAATCGATCCGCTGGCTCTTCACCGTCCGCGGGCGGTTCGTCCAAAAATCCTGGATACCGCCCGGCGCGGCCCGGCCCAGCACCGGCACCAGCGCGCCCTGGATCACGACGGTGCGCCCGGTGTTGAGCACGTCGATCCCGCCCATGCGCACGAATCCGTTGCTCAAGAGCGGCGTCGGAAAACCGCGCAGCCCGACGCGGCTGTTGCCCGTCGCCAGGTCCACCGCCGAAGGCGTCGCCACGAACGCCAGTTCGGACGCGATTTCCATCGCCGCCGGATCGTCCTCGATCGCTTCGGCCGAGATCATGTCGTTGGAGAACGGCGAATCCCGCACCTGGTGCTCATACGAGCCCATGCCGGTCGCATCGTAGCCGGCATCTTCCAAACGCGCCTGCACATCCATCCGCTCGAGCGTCACCGGCTCCTCGGCGGTCACGGGTGCGACTTCGGCACCAGCCTTGCGGTTCGCCCCAGCCGTCTCCGCGGGAGCCGCCACGCCCTTCTCCGGCGGCGCCGGCGCCGTCTGCGCCACCGCTAGTCCACCCGCGAGTCCCACCACTCCGGCCACGAGCCAGAGACGAGGGGAAAGGACCTGTGGAACGAACGACATCAGCGGGGTAAAGCGACCGAATATGACGTGATCCGGCAACCGCGAATAACCGCGCGGAGGGATTTTCCCAATAAATGCACAGGCGGCGGCCCTCGCGGGCCGGATGAGGGCACCGCGCCTGATGGCGCCTAACCCGGAGCGATGCCGTTGGCCTTCCAATCACCGGTGAAAACGAACGCACTGAAAGGCGGAGCGGCTTGTCCTCAAGCCGCTGCGGATGGCTCGGTGGTACGTCAGCCGCCTGGGGACAGGCGGCTCCACCCCGACGGCATTGTTCCGCCTAAAGGGATTCAGGCGCCGCCCGCACGGGCCGGCGCTCGAGCGCGATCAGGGTTTCCAGCTCGGCGAGCGGCACGTCCGCTTGCAACGTCGCGAGAAACTCCCAGGCCGCGAGCACCCGACGGTAAAACAAGACGCGCTCCACCGCGGTCCGCCGGGACAACGGCCGCGACGGTTCGTCCGCAAACACCGGGCCCGGACCGACCAACGCAGCCGCCGCCCGTACTTGCGGATCAGCCGACGTCTGCGCCCAGGCGACGATCCCGGCGCGTCGGCCCGCGCCCCACCGGCTGACCGCGTCGGCCGTCGCCGCGTTGAACTTCGCCGGTTCGGCGTAGGTCGACTGCCAGTAGATTTCGTTGCGCAAGACGTCGGCGCTGCCGCCGCGCGGCAGCAGAAAATCGCGTCCTTCGTCCTCGAGTTTCAGCAGCCGCCGCTCGAAGTCCAACGCCGCCCCCAGCCGCGCATCGACCTGGGCGCCGAGCACGGCCGACTTCCAGGCCGGCCGCAGCGTGTCCGACCACGCGCGCCGGACGTCGGCCACGTTGCCCCGCCGGCTCCGGGCCGGCCCGCGTTCGCCGCGCTCGCGCAACGCGTTCTCGAGGGCCTG
>JBEIHL010000618.1:0-3242 GCA_040381375.1 Opitutaceae bacterium | reverse complement strand
CGTCCGCCCTTCGATGAAGCGGACGAGGCCGTCCGCGCTCCCAAGGAGAACCTGCCTGCGCGTTCCTGCGCGCTTGCGAGCGATTTCCCGCACCCCGACCACTCCGCGCTCGTCAGCGCGAGGGGACGCCTTTCATGATGGCGCTTCGCATGGACACCCTGACCTCCGCTCCGCCCGCCGCCGCGGTTGTTCGCCGCCTTACGGCCTTGCTGCCGCCGGGCCGCGTGCTGGCGGGGCCGGCGCAGTTGGCGGCCTATGAGAGCGACGGGTTGACCGCCTTTCAGGCGACGCCGATCGCGGTGGTCGTGCCGGAGACGGCGGACGATGTTATTGCGGTGGTGCGATTCTGCCACGCGGAGAAGCTGCCTTTCGTGGCGCGGGGCAGCGGCACGAGTCTCTCGGGCGGGTCGACGCCGATCGCCGGAGGCATTGTGATTACCCTTAATCGGCTCAATCGCATCCTGCGGCTCGATCCCGCCGAGCGGGTCGCGGTGGTCGAGCCCGGCGTGATCAATTTGGCGGTTACCGCGGCGGCGCAGCCCTACGGCCTGCATTACGCGCCCGACCCTTCGAGCCAGTCGATCTGCACGATTGGCGGCAACGTCGCGTTCAACGCCGGCGGCGCGCACTGCCTCAAATACGGCATGACGTCGAATCACGTGCTCGGCGTGAAGGCGGTGCTCGCGACCGGCGAGGTCGTCGAGTTCGGCGGCCCGAGCCGCGAGCAGATCGGTCCCGATTGGACCGGACTCTTCGTCGGCAACGAGGGGCTCTTCGGCATCGCGCTCGAAGTGACCCTGCAATTGCTGCCGCGCGCCGAGATGTTTCACACCGTGCTGGCCGGCTATCGGACGCTGGAGCAGGCGGGCGACGCGGTCGCGGCCGTGGTGGCGAGCGGGCTGCTGCCGGGAGCGATCGAGATCATGGATGCGCTGGCGCTGCAGGCGGCGTCCGCCGCGGTGCACGCGGATTACCCGCCGGGCTGCGAAGCGGTGCTGATCGTCGAGCTCGAGGGCCCGCGCGAAGTCGTGGCCGCCGACCGCGTGCGGCTGGACGAAATCCTGTCCGCCAGCAAACCCGTCGAAGTCCGTCCCGCGCGGGATGCCGCGGAGCGACTCGCGATCTGGAAGGGGCGGAAGAGCGCCTTCAGCGCGGTGGGGCGGTTGTCGCCTGACTTCATCGTGCAGGACGGCGTGGTGCCGCGGCGCCGGCTCGGCGAAGCGCTGCGCAAGATCAGCGCGTGGTCGAAGGAGATGAACGTGCGGTGCGCGAACGTTTTTCACGCCGGCGACGGCAACCTGCATCCACTGATCTTATACGACGGGCGTGAGGCGGGGGCGTTGCAGCGGGCCGAGGCGCTGGCGGGCCGAATCCTGCGGCTGTGCATCGAAATGGGCGGATCGATCACCGGCGAACACGGCGTCGGCATGGAGAAGCGCGAGTATCTGCCGGAGATGTTCTCCCCGGACGAGATCGACTGCCTGAAACGCCTGCGCGCCGCCTTCGACCCGCTCGGCATCGCGAATCCGGGCAAGATGTTCCCCGTCGACGGCGCGCCGTCGCTCGCCCAGCACGGCCTGCACCCGCTCGAACAGGCGGGGGTCATCTCCCGGGAATGAGACTTCACCGCGGATTATGCTGATGATGCGGATAAACCGAGCCCAGGCCACGTGGCATCCTGAATCGTTGAACAGGAAGAGCGGGACGCCCGGCAAGGATGCAGGCCCGGTGCTTTCCGTTCTTCCCGGCCTTCCTGTTCCCTCTGGATTGCGGCTGTGCCGCGCCGCATGACGACCAACGTTTCAGCTCTCGCTCCGGCCTCGGTCCCCGATCTGGTCGAGGCCGTCCGCTCCTCGCCGCGCGTCGTCGCCGTCGGCGCGGGCACGAAGCCCCGTCTCGCGCAGGTGTCCGGTGAATTTCGCCGGATCTCGACCGCGCAACTGAGCGGCATCGTCGATTACGAGCCCAGCGAATTCACCTTCACCGCCCTCGCCGGCACGCCGCTGCGTGAGATCGCGGCCGAGGTGGCGCAGCGCGGACAATACCTGCCCTTCGATCCGATGCTGGCCGAGGCCGGCGCGACGCTGGGCGGCACCGTGGCGGCGGGCTTGAGCGGCCCGGGGCGGTTTCGCTTCGGCGGCCTGCGCGATTTCATCCTGGGCGTGCGCTTCGTCGACGGCTCGGGCAGGCTGCTGCGGCTCGGCGGCCGCGTGGTGAAAAACGCCGCGGGCTTCGATGTGCCGAAGTTCTTCGTCGGCGCCGCGGGCCGTTTCGGCGTCATGGCCGAGCTGACGTTCAAGGTGTTTCCCCGCCCCGCCGCGCTGCGCACGCTGCGGCTGGAGGCGAAGGACGGAGCCGCGCAGGTGCGGATCCTCCAGGAGGCGGCGAGCACCCGGTGGGAAATCGACGCGCTCGAGGCCGCCCTCGAGGAATCCGCGATTTGGATACGACTGGGCGGAGCGCCCGTGGCGCTCGACGCCCTGACGGCCGAGATTGCGGCCCGCTGGCCGGCGCGGACGCTGGGCGAGGCCGAGGCCGCGGACTTTTGGGCGGGCCTCGCGGGCTTCCGTTGGGCGCACGCGGACGGCACGCTGGCGAAAGTCGCGATCGCTCCCGGGCAGATCAGTGCGTTTCGTGAGCAGGTGCGCACGGTGCCGGGCGCGCGCGGCTGGGTGGGCACCGGCGGCGACACCGGTTACGTTTCCGTGCCCGCGGGCGCGGCGCTGCCACCGCTGACCTGGCCGGCCGTCACGTTGCGCGGGACGGGACCGTTGTGGTCGGGGCCGACGCGGCGCTTCGACGTGATGCGCGCGGTGAAAGACGCGCTCGATCCGCAGAACCGTTTCCCGAATCTCGATGAATGAAACTAGACTGATTTCTCACCGGAGGGCGCGGAGAGCGCAGAGGCAGATCGACTCGGTTTGTCCGGTCTCTGCGTGCTCTGCGACCTCCTGTGAGGCGCTTTGGGGTTTGGCTTCACTTTCTGCGACGGAGGCGAGTTCCTGATGCTTCACGCGATCAAACCGAATCAACACGGCCCGCTGGGCGAGCCGATGGCCCAGGCCGTGCAGACGTGCGTGCATTGCGGCTTCTGCCTCGCCGCCTGTCCGACTTACCAGGAACTCGGCCAGGAGATGGACACCCCCCGCGGCGGGGGGTAGCTAGGGAACCATGTCCGCGAAGGAACGCTCGCCGCCCCGGCCGCGCACCCGCGAATCGCACGCAGCCGGCGGTGCGGGGCT
>JBEIHL010000617.1:0-3243 GCA_040381375.1 Opitutaceae bacterium | reverse complement strand
GGCGTCCGCGCTCCCAGGGGGATGGAAGTCACGTCTTGCCCGCTCCCAGCTTGAATTCGGCCCCGCGACTGCCGACCGTGACGCGTGTTTTCGTCGTGGCTCACCCGTGCGCCCTGGCTTCCCGTTGTGCTCCTGGCGGGGGCGATCGTCGGCGTCTATGCGCCTTCGCTGGGCGGGGAGTTTCTTTGGGACGACGACCTGCACATCACCGCGAATCCCACGATCATCGGCCCGCTTGGCCTGAAGGAAATCTGGACCTCCGCCCGCGCGAACTATTTTCCCCTCGTCCTGACGAATTTCTGGGCGCAGCACGCGCTGTGGGGACTTGAACCGCTTGGCTATCGCTTGGTCACGCTCGCCTGCCACGTGATCTCGGCGCTGCTGTTGGGGCGAGTGCTCCTGCGCCTGGGCGTGCCCGGCGCCTGGCTGGGGGCGGCCCTCTGGGCGTTGCATCCGGTGCAGGTCGAGTCGGTCGCCTGGATCTGTGAACTGAAGAACACGCAGTCGGCGGTCTTCTTCCTGTTGGCGATTTTGGCGTATCTGCGCGGGCTCGGAGTGGGGCGGGTCGCGGGCAGTTTGGAGACCCGCCCTGCCGCGCCGGTTGAGCGGCGTTGGTATTTCCTGGCGCTTTTTTGCGCGTTGCTCGCGATCCTGAGCAAGCCGTCGACCGTGATGCTGCCCGTCGTGCTGGGGCTTTGCGCCTGGTGGGTGCGAGGGCGGGGGGAGTGGCGTGATCTGGGGCGATTGGCGCCATTCTTCGCGCTGTCGGCGATCGCCGCCGGCTGGACGATCTGGGAGCAGAAGTTCAACTCGGGCGCAGTTGGCCCCGAGTGGTCGCAGACGTTCCCAGAGCGGATCGCGATCGCCGGACGCGTGATCTGGTTCTACCTCGGTAAGCTCGCTTGGCCGGAACCGCTGATGTTCATCTATCCGCGCTGGGAGATCGATGTCGGTCATCCGCTCGCGTTCGCCGGCGCGGGGGCGGCGCTGGCCGGTCTCCTGTTTCTCCTCTGGCGGTGTCGCTCGGGTCGGCTCGGGGCGGGCTTCTTCACGGCCGCCTATTTCGTGGTCCTGCTCTTTCCCGTGCTCGGCTTCTTCAGCGTGTACTTCTTCCGGTATTCATTTGTTGGAGACCATTTTCAATACCTGGCGGCCATGGGACCGCTCGCCCTGGCCGGCGCGGCGGTCGCTCGGTTCGCCGGCCGCGGGACCGTTTTGATCGGTGCGGCGCTGATTCTCGTCCTCGGATGGTCGAGTGCCCGTCAGTCCCGGGTATACCTGAACAACGAGTCGCTCTGGCGCGACACCCTCGCGCAAAATCCCGGCGCCGTGATGGCCTGGCTGAATCTGGCGGATACCTACGCCCAGGCCGGCCGCTACGACGAGTCGATCGCGACCTTTCGGCGGGCCCTCGAGATCCGGCCGACCGACCCGTACGGCTGGAACGATCTCGGCAATGTCCTCACCCTCGTCGGCCGGGCCGACGAAGCGCTGGCCCATTTCGAACGGGCGCTCGAGCTGAAGCCGGAGTTTCCGGATGCCCTCAGCAATTTCGGCAACGCGCTGCGCCGGGTCGGGCGGTCGGAGGCCGCGATCCAACGCTACCGCCGCGCGCTCGATCTGAAACCGAATCACGTGGGCGCCCTCAACAATCTGGGCGCGGAGCTGGCCCAAACCGGACGCGCCGCGGAAGCGCTGCCTCTCTTCGAACGGGCTTTGCGCGCGAAGCCAGGGGACGCTGCGACGGTCGATAACCTCGCGAGCGCCCTCCGCGAACTGGGCCGGCTCGATGAGGCCATGGAGCGGCATCGGGAGGCGATCCGCTTGAAACCGGGATTTGCCGAGGTCCACGCCAACCTGGGTCGCACGCTTTTGGTTCGGGGTCGGGCGGCGGAATCGCTGGAGCATTTTGCGCGCGCGCTCGCCCTCAAGCCCGCGCTGCCGGCGGCAATCAGCCATTACGCCGCGGCGCTCGCGGCGGTCGGGCGCGCGGCGGAGGCCCTCGCACAGCTCGAACGCGGCGTGGAACTCGCGCCAAAATCCGCCGAGGCGCACCTCAATCTCGGGGTCGCGCTGGCGCAGGCCGGACGCCCCGACGAGGCAATCACCCGCTTCGAGACCGCGGTCCGACTGGCGCCTGGGCTGGCGGCGGCGCACGCCAATCTCGGCAACGCGCACCTCGCCCAACAGCGCTGGTCCCGGGCGATCCCGGCACTCGAAACCGTCGTGCGGCTGCAGCCCGAATCCGCCACCGCGCACGTGCAACTCGCGGTGGCGCGCGTCAACGACGGCCAACTGGCCGGGGCGGTGCCGTCCTTTGAGACCGCCCTGCGTCTTAATCCGCGCGCCGCCGAGATCCACGACCAATTTGGTCAGGTGCTCAGCGCCCTTGGCCGCCGCCGCGAAGCGTTCGAACACTTGGAAGAAGCCGCCCGGCTGCGTCGCGAAGGAACAAGGTAAGGAGTGAACCACGAAATACACGAAACACACGAAATAGTCCGAAATCGAAAATGCCTCTTCTCCGACTTCAGCCTTTCGTGTTTTTCGTGTGTTTCGTGGTCCAACCGGTTTGTGGTTGGGCGGCGACTCTCAAGTATTCCCAATCTGTGAACTATCCCGATTCCCTCCGCGGCACCCACGTCGACGTCTACCACGGCACGAACGTCGCCGACCCCTATCGCTGGCTCGAGGATCTCGACTCGCCGGCCACGACCGCGTGAGTTGCGGCGCAAAACGAGCTGACGTTCGGTTTTCTCGCCGGCCTGCCGCAGCGCAACCGGTTTCGCGAGCGCCTGACCGCACTCTGGAACTATGAGCGAATCGGTGTGCCCACCAAGGAGGGCGGACGCTACTTTTTCTCCCGCAACTCCGGGCTGCAAAACCAGGCGGTGTATCTGGTGCAGGACAGCCTGGCCGCGGAACCGCGCGTGCTGATCGATCCCAACGCGCTCGCCGCGGATGGCACCGTGGCCCTCACCGCCACGCACGTCTCACGGGACGGCCGGTGGGTGGGCTATGGGACCGCCGCCGCCGGTTCCGACTGGAACGAGTTCCGGGTTCGGTCGGTGGATACGGGCCAGGACACGTCCGACGTGATCCGCTGGGTGAAATTCTCCGGACTCGGCTGGACCCGCGACCACCGCGGATTCTTCTACTCGCGCTATCCCGAACCCGGCGCCTCCGCGGGCAACGCCAAGACCTTCAGCGAACTGGCCCACCAGCGGGTCTACTATCATCGCCTGG
>JBEIHL010000616.1:0-3244 GCA_040381375.1 Opitutaceae bacterium | reverse complement strand
GGAGAGGTGGCAGAGTGGTCTATCGTACCTGACTCGAAATCAGGCGTGCCCGAAAGGGTACCGTGGGTTCGAATCCCACCCTCTCCGCCATTTCTATCGTCTGGCCACGGGTTTCCAACGGTGGACAACACGAGACTTTCACCCTCTGATTCCACGCCTTCTGCATCCGGGGGAGCGCCCGGCTCGATCACCACGTTTTGGACAACCGTGGACTGATTTGGACGGGTTTTGCCGAAATTTAGTGCAGCTCCTAGTGAAGGTACTTTCACTTTCCGAACTTCGGAGAACAGGGGCAGCAGATTGACGTCCGTGTAGCCCTTCTCCGTCAGCCTGGCATCGCTGTGCCGCATCAGCTGCTGGGCGGACCGCGGGCCAACGCCGGAACGTTGCAGGGTCATAGGGGTTCAGGGTGCGAATCCAGGCCAAGGGGGCATGGATTCACTTGGCAAAACAGAGTGTAGCACTTGGGCCGGGCTCTTCACTGCCTGCGGATTTCCCCAAGAAAGAGCGAAAAGTAAGAAATCGCCCCGTCAGATCTGCTCCCGGCTGATGACGAAGTGCCGTCCCCTCAACTTGAGCGTTGAGCGTTCGACGAGGAAGGCTGAGGGTCCCTCCACCGCGCGCCCGCACGCGGTTGTCCCGCGATTCCCGACTCCCGCCGCCGTCATGAATTCCCATCCTGTCCGTCTCGCGCTGGTTTGCCTCCTGACCGTGACTACGCTGACCGGTCAGACCGCGGCGTCCTCGGTGAATGCGCCGCGTCCCGCTCCCCGCCGCGAGCCGACGATGCGGCCGGAGATCGTCGGGCAGCGCGGGATCGTCGCCGCGGGCCGGCATTACTCGGTCGCCGCGGGCACACGCATCCTGGCGCAGGGCGGCAACGCGATCGACGCGGGCGTGGCCACGGTGTTCGCGGCGGCGGTCGTGGAGATTTCGCATTTCGGTTTCGGCGGGGAAGCGCCGACGATGATCTACGACGCCAAGACGCGGCGGATTTATGTCATCAACGGCCAGGGACCCGCGCCCAAGGCCGCGACGCTGGCGCTGTTCGCGGCCAAGGGCAAAGTCGATAGCAACGGGCCGCTCGGCGCCACGCTACCCGCGGTCATGGACGCCATGGCTCTCGCGCTCGAGCGGTTTGGCACCATGAGCCTCGAGCAGGTGATGGCGCCGGCGATCGAGTTCGCGGATGGCTTTCCGATGTACGCCTACCTGCGCGAGAACATGGTCGGCAACCGCAAGCAGACCGAGGCGTACCAGTGGGGGCACACGTATTTCCCCGGGGGCCGGGTGCCGGAAGTGGGGGAAATCTTCCGCCAGCCCAATCTCGCGCGCACGCTCCGCGCGATCGTCGCCGCGGAAGTCGGGGCCCGGAAAAAGAACGCGGATCGGGACGCCGGCATTCGCGCGGGCCGCGATGCGTTCTACAAGGGCGACATCGCCCGCCGCCTCGTCGCGGCCAATCGCGCCGAAGGCGGCGTGTTCACCGAGGAGGATCTCGCGAAATTCCAAGGTGCCATCGAGGCGCCTGCGACCACGACCTTTCACGGTTACGAAATCAACAAGGCCGGCGCGTGGAACCAAGGGCCGACGCTGCTGATGACGCTCAACCTTCTCGAAGGCCTGGACCTGAAGGGCATGGGTCTGAACTCGACCGAGTACATTCACACCGTGCACGAGGCGATCAAGCTGGCCTACGACGACCGCAACGCCTTCCTCGGCGATCCCGCGTTTGCCGCCGTGCCGCTCCAGGGGCTGCTTTCGAAAGCTTACGCGGCCGAACGCCGGAAGCTCATCGGGCCGCAGGCGTTCCTGGATCATCGGCCCGGCGATCCTTTCGCGTTTGATCCGGACGTTAAGGCGCCGGCGGTCCGTTATATGCCACACGCGCAGGGTGAGAAGAATCCTGACAGCTCCGGCGACACAACGTGCGTCAACACCGTCGATAGTGAGGGCAATCTCTTCAGTGCGACGCCGAGCTCGGGTTGGCTCCTGGGCGGCGCGTTCATTGCCGGTGACACCGGCGTGCCGCTTTCCAATCGGATGCAGGCCTTCGATCTCGATCCCGCGAGCCCGAATCTCCTCGTCGGCGGGAAACGTCCGCGCACCACGCTCACGCCCACGATTGTGCGGAAGGATGGCCAGCCGTTCCTCGCCCTGAGCACGCCCGGGGGCGACAGCCAGGACCAGCAGATCCTCAACGTGCTGCTCAACCTGATTGTTTTCGAAATGGATCTTCAGGCGGCGATCGAAGCGCCGCGGATCAACTCGAACCATCCGCACAGTTCATTCGACAATCACGCCAGCGCGCCGGGCCAGCTCGATATCGAAAGTCGGATTCCCGTGAAAGTGCAGGACGAATTGCGCGCCCGCGGCCACGCGCTGCGCGTGATCGGGCCGCATGCGATGAGCACCGGCGTGGTGGCGGTGGGCGTCAATCTGCAGACCGGAACCCTGCGGGGCGGCGCCGACGTGCGACGCGAGCGGTATGTGTTCGGCTGGTAGCTGAACCAGCGGAGCGGAGAGGTTGCCCACGGAACACACGGAATACACGGAAGCCCCAAACTCTTCCGTGTGTTCCGTATGTTCCGTGGGCCAAGCGGGTCGGACGGTTTGGTACTTGCCAGCTCATTACTGTTCGCCGCGGAACATCAGGTTCGGATCTTGCCCGAACCCGCTCACGGCAGCCGCCGGACTCGGATGCTGCGAAAATAAAACGTGCTCTTGTCGTCGTGGGCCTGGAGTGCGATCGCGCCGCCATCCGGGCGGAGCAGTCGGCCGGCGCGCGCGGGCGTTCGCACCGGATTCTCCGGCTCGGTGTAATCCACGGTCCGCGTATCGTTGATCCAAATCTGAATGCGCTTCCCCTCGACGCGCAGGCGCACGGTGAACCACTGCGCCTCATCGACGGTCGAGGTCTCGAAATCGACGACATCGTACAGGCTGCCCGTCTTGCGCTTCTCCCGCTTCGAACTGTTGAGCTGGACCTCGTAGCCGTTGCGCAGGTGCAGCACGCCGTCGCGCGTAGCCCGATCGGTGTGAAAGAAGATCCCGGAGTTCGAGTCCGGCTCTCCACGCACCACCGCGATGAGTTCGAAATTGCGGAACGCCACGTCGCCGTCCGTCCGATCCCCCAAGAAAAAAAGATGGCCGCGGTTTTTCGGATGCGTGGCTTGGGCGCGGAGCGTGCCATCGACGACGGTGAACGCTCCGGCATCCGCGTTCGCCGCCCAGCCCGTCAGAT
>JBEIHL010000615.1:0-3245 GCA_040381375.1 Opitutaceae bacterium | reverse complement strand
GGGGCGCGCGGGGCCCCCGCCGGCATTCGCTACGCCGCGGGGCGGGGCGGGCCCCGGGCGCTCCCAGGGGAAACAAACCCCACTACGGCGCCACCGCGTCCGTGATCGTGAGCGCGTTGAAATCGAGCACGCGCCGTAGCCGGCCGTGCGTCAGGGTGAGCATCCCGCTGCCCACGTCGGCGTTGAGATAGGGACCGGCAAACAGCTTCCACTCCTCCGCGTGATTGACCGCCCGGCCATTCACGCGCGGCGCGGAACCGTAAGTGCACTCGACCTTGTTCCCGCGCAACGTCGTGAACGCCACGTGCGGCGTCGGCGTGAGCGTGATGGCCAGCGGCAGCGCCCGGATCGCGGCCTTGAACTCATCCCAACTCGCGAACTCCGCTTCCGACGCCACCTGGAGGATCGTGCCGTTCTTGCCGTGGGGAGAACGCAGCCGTTTTCCACCCCGCTCGAGCGGACGCCATTCGTACGGCGCCAGCGGCCGGTACGCGAGGTAGGCTCGGCCGCCCTGGGCAAAGATCCAGCCCGAGGCGTCTTCCTCGAACCGGCTGAGATCCTTCGAGAAAAATCCGTTCACCTGCTGGAAGTTGGTCCCCGCAGGAATATCGCAGAGGGAAATCACCGCATCGTCCTGCTGGAAAATCTGCTCGTAGGGCGAGCCGCCGAGCAGTTTCTCCTCGGAGATGTAGGTCGGCTTACCCTGAAACGTCACCGCCGCCGGCATGCTGTCGGGCATCTCGGTAAAATACATCATGGTCTCGAGATCGCCGTAGTAGGGCTGATTCGAAAACATCGTATTGTGCACGCCACGCGGATCCGGCGCGGCCCACGTCACGTCCCACGAGTGCTGCTGAATCGGCTGCAGCAACCCGCCCTGGTCGGAGCCGACCGCGTAGTCGGGGCCCACGAAGGTCGTTTTGTACACCGGCGCGTTGCGCACGTCGCTGTTCCGCCAGCGGTGCCGGGTGCGCTTGCGCTCGAAGTGGGTGAACGCCCCCACCCGATCGGTGCCGATGCGGTAAATGACCTCGGGCAGCTCGTAGTTTTCCGCCACCGCCGCGAAATAGATGCCCCAGCCGCCGTAGCTCGCAGGCGGAGGACAGTTGCCCAGGAAAAGCCAGCCGAAGAATGACGACAGGCCATTCCATTTCTCGAGCACGGTCGTGTCGTCGGTGCGCGCATGCGAACCAACATAGATGCCGTTGAGCGACTCGACCGCGAAGTCGGCCAACACATAGTCGAGCATCATCCGGCCGCGCTGCCGCATCGCCGGATCCTTCGCCCAGGTGGCAAGGTACAACATCGGGATCGCATACTCGCCGATGTAATGGGTGCAGTCGTACTCGCCCTGCCCAATCGTCGTCGTGAGCTCCATCCAATGCAGCAGGAACGCGCGCGCCTCGTTGGAAAGTTCCTCCGAGCTCTTGCCGTTGAACCAGCGGTCGCCGGGTTCGTCCGGCCAAAGCTGCGCCATCAGGTACACCGACGTGTAGTACATCACCCAGTGGTTCTCGGTGTCGCCGCGCAGCGGGAAATAGGTGCGCCACGCCTCGCGCACCGCCGCCTTCGCTGCAGGCGTGAGCTGGTCCCGGCCAAGGTACGAGACGCAGGTGACCGGAAACATCCAGAACATGTCGCCGGCCGGCTTCTTCATCAGCTCGATCAGTCGCTCCGAACAGAGCGCGGCATCTTCACGCCGCGCGAGCTTCACCGCGATCTCGGCGAGACCGAACGTGGCCGGCTCGCCCGGCTTCGCGAGTGCCGCGCGCCAGGTGATGGCTTCGTTGACGCGGGCAAGGTACGCGGCGCGCCGGGCCGAGGGGTCTTCCACCGGCGCAGTCGACGGTGGCGGGGCGGTGAACGAAGGCTGCGCGACGGCGAACGTACCGCCCGCGAGACCCGCGGCAAGAAGGACGACCCGGCGAAGTTTCAGGATCTGGGAATTGGCGTTCATGCGCGGGGGACAAAGACGAGGTCGTAAATGATCGCCTTCTCGAAAGCCGCCGGTCGCCAGGTGCGGCCGAAGTCATCCGAGACGTGCAGCGGGGCAAGGTGCGGCGCGGCATAGAGCCGGCCGGCGAAATCCGGGTCGGCGCGCACGGTCCAGATGTTGCGATTGGGCAGCCCGTCGCTGCGGTCGATCCAAGTGCGCCCGCCATCTTCGGAGACCAGCACGCCCACGCCCCAGCCGCAGAGCGCAATCCGCCCCGCCACGGCGGGATCGAAGGTGCACGCGTGCAAGGTGTGTTCGCGCGGCACGCCCTCGACGCGCCGCCAGGTCAGGCCGCCGTCATCGGATCGGAACGCGCCGTCGGCCGACGTCACCGCGAAGAACATCGCGGGCGCGTGCGGCGACTGGAGCAGGTCGTAAGTGGTCTTGTCCGTCGCCTGCACGAGACGCCAGGTGCGCGCCGCGTCCTCCGTGAGGAAGATGCCCTTCTCGGTGCCGGCGAGCACCCGGCCGGACTTGGTCCGGTCCACCGTGACCGTCTCCGTATAGGAGCGGCGGATACCGTCGTTCCTGCGCCGCCAGGTCAGGCCGCGGTCCGGTGACACCGCGAAGCCATCGGGAAGGCCGGCGTAGATCCGCTCGGGCACCTCGGGATCGAACGCGATCGCGCGGGGTTCCGTCATGTCCCATCCGGTCATGGTCCGCCAGGTCCGGCCGCCGTCCTTCGCGCGCACGACGCCGTCGAGCAGCGCAACCCAGACCGTGTCGCGCTCCACCGGGTCGGGTGTCAGGGTGAACAACCGAATGTGGCTGTGCCCCCGATGCACGAATTCCTGCCGGTCGCGCGAAACGTACAACCCGCTCGGCACCGGCACGCGGGTGCTGCCCATCACTTGGGATTGGCCGCTGAGATTGGCGCACGCGTAGAGGTCGTGCTGCGGCGCGGCCCCGCGGGCCGCTCCGCCCGCCAGGAGCAGGGCGAGCGCCGCGTGGCGCAAGGTTGGAAGGATCGTAGCCATAAAGTCAGCTCGCCACGGCCCGGCGCGTTTGCACAGTCGCGGCATGATCCCTGCCCGCCTGATTCACGTCACGCTCCTCTCCCTCGGATTGTTCGCCTCGAGCAATTTCACCGCCGCCGCACCCGCGCCCGGTATCGAAGCCAAACTGGCGTCCCTCGGACTCACCCTGCCGGCCGTCTCGGCCCCGGTCGCGAACTATGTGCCCGCCGTCCGTAGCGGCAACCTCGTCTATCTCGCCGGCCACATCCCGCGCGGCGCCGACGGCAAGGTGG
>JBEIHL010000614.1:0-3252 GCA_040381375.1 Opitutaceae bacterium | reverse complement strand
GTGCCGGGCGGACGCTGGTCATGGGAAGAACTGCCGCAGCATAATCTCCGGCAGTTCGCGCGGCACGGGGTGCGGTTGTTTCAGGTCGATCTCTTCTTCGACCATTGCTGGCGCGAGGACGGCACGATGGATGTGGCGACGGCCCAACGGCAGATCGCGGGGGTGCTCACCGCGCGGCCGGATGCGGCGGTGTTCATCCGCTTCCATGTCTCGGCGCCCAAGTGGTGGCGGCTCAAGCATCCGGAGGAGTGGGTCCGTTACGCCGATGTCGAGGCCCGCGCGGAGAGTGCGGAGGGATTTCCGCGCATCATCGAGGAGGACAACGCCCCGGTCCGGCGCGTCAGCATGGGGTCGACGCGCTGGCGCGACGAGGCGACGGTCCGGCTGCGCGAATTCCTGCAGGCACTCGCCGCGACCCCCGAGGGTAACGCGCTCGCCGGCATCCAGGTGGCGAACGGCGTGTACGGCGAGTGGCACAACTGGGGTTTCTTTCACAACGAGCCGGATGTCGGCGAACCGATGAACCGGTTCTGGCGGGCGTGGCTGCGGGCCCGGTATGTGACCGACGCGGCGTTGCGCGAGGCGTGGCGCGATCCGGCGGCGGCGCTGGCGACGGCCGTGGTGCCGGGACTCGCGGAGCGCGAGACGACGCAGGGCATTTTCCGTGACCCCGCTCGGGAGCGCCGGGCGATCGATTACTACACCTGCGTGCACGAGTTGGTCGCGGACAACATTCTCCACTTCGCCCGCAGCGCGAAGGAGTCGTGGCCGCGTCCGCTGATCACCGGCACGTTCTACGGTTATTTTTTTTCGACGTTCAACCGGCAGGCGGCCGGTGGACACCTCGAGCTGCACCGCGTGCTGCGTTCGCCGCACATCGACTACCTTTCGGGTCCGCAGGCATACGAGCCCGAGGCGCTGAAGCCGGGTGATCCGTATCGTTCGCGGGCGTTGCTCACGTCGATCCGGCTGCACGGCAAACTCTGGCTCGACGAGATGGACGCCGAGCCGACGATCCCGCTGCCGCAGGCGGCCAATCACGACGTCGTCCTGCGCAACGGCGTCGCCACGCTGCGCCGCAACGTGCTCTTCAGCGCCACGAAGGGGATGGGGCTGTGGTATTACGATTTCGGCGTGTCGGGCTTCGATCTCGACAACGTCCGCCACAACCAGCGCGGCAGCCGCGGCACGTGGGACCACGCCGTGCTGTTGCGGGACGTGCAGGCGCTGAAGGGGCTGGTGGACGCGCGGCTCACGCGACCGTACGAGAGCGACGCCGACGTACTCTTCGTCTACGACACACACAGTTTCACCGGCACCGCGAGCCTCCGGCGGTCGGACCCGTTCAGCACGGTCATGATCGACCATCACACGCTGGCGGCGTTTCGCAGCGGCGTCGTCTTCGATCCCGTGCACGTGCTCGACCTGCCGCGCGTCGACCTCGCTCGCTACCGCGTGGTGGTGTTCGGCAACGTTTACCAACTCGATGACGCCCAGCGCCGCTTCATCCGCGAACGCGTGGCGTCCGGCGGCCGGACCCTCGTTTGGTACTACGCGCCGGGGCTCAGCGACGGCGCGACGCTCGAACCGCGGCGCATCGGTGAATTGACCGGGATCGCGGTGACGCCGTTCTCAAGCGACGCGGCGCCCACGGTGGAGTTTGCGGCGCCCGGTGAAGCTCCGGTCCGCTACACGACCGGCAAGGAGGCGGTGCGGCCGCTCTTTGGCGTGGCCGATGCGGGCGCGGAGAATTTCGGGCGTTATGCCGGGACGGACGTCGGCGCGGTGGCGCGACGCAAGTTCGCGGATCATACCGCGTGGTACGTGGCCGTGCCGCACGTGGGCAACCAGCCGCTGCACTTCATCCTGCGGGAGGCGGGTGCGCATCGGTACGTCGGAGACGGTGCGTTCGCGTATGCGGGCGGAGGATTCCTCGTGGTGCACACCCACCTGAAGGACGGCGGGACGCAGGCGGTGACTTTGCGCTCGGGCAGAGTGGTGCGGTTTGAACTGCCCGCCGGATATCACACCCTCGTGCTCGATCCCGTCACGGGTGAACCGCTCTTGCCGGCCGTGCCGGAAATCTTCGTGCGTTGAAGAGGTGGAGCAGCCTGTCCCCAGGCTGCTGAAGGGATCCGGAGCTATTTACGCGAGGCAAGCAGCGTGGGGACACGCTGCTCCACCTTACCTGCGGTTGCTGATGAAACCCTTCGGCTGCGGTGTGGGCGGGGTGGGGAAAGGGAGCGTGTCGGGACTTACGATCACTTCGGTGGTGAGCTTGAGTGGCGCGACGGTGCCGAGGTTGAAGGTGAGCTCCATGAAGCACGCCGCCCAACCCTGTTCGGGTTTCGGTATCGGCGCGCGAAAAACTTCGCCGCTTCCCTCGACCGGGGTCGACGTCCAGACCGGCCCGATCGCGTCGAGCCGGAAGTCGCGTGCCCTGGGATTGTGCGCCTGCCAGAGCACGACCGCGGTCGGCTTGGTGCGCGTGGTGACGGTGAGGGTGCCGTCCGGGCCGCTTTTCCAGGTGAATTCCGGCAGCGGGGCGCGGGTGAGCAGCGCGTGATGCCAGGAGGCGAGGGTCCGGTAGGCGTCGGTGTTTTTGAGCCCGTGATCGGTGTTGGGAATGTAGCGGAGGAATTTCGGGCCGGGCAGATCAGCGAAATAGAAGCGCGATGAGTCGGGCAGGAAGAACTGATCGCCGGCGGCGTTGATCATCAGTTTCGGCAGGGTGAGGCGGTCGCGGTAGGCGAACGGGTCCTCGATCTCGTACAGGGCCTTGGCTTCCGGAGTGTCGTGCCAGTCGAGCACGCCGTGCCGGACATAGTCGCCGACTGCCGGGGCGTAGAAGCCGTAGGCGCGGTAGTGGTGTTTGATTGAGGCTTCGATGTTGAGCGCATCGATGACGATCGGCGCGAGGCCGACCACGCGCCGGTCGACGGCGGCGACGGTCCACGCGGTCCAGCCGCGCTTCGAGCCGCCGGTGACCATGAAGGTGTCGACCTTCGCGCCGCCGCCTTCCGGACTCGCGAGAAACGCCGTGGTGGCGTCCATCGCGCGAACCGCGGCCTTGGTCATCGGCAGGCGGGCCGGCCAGCGTTCGTCTCCGGTTTTCAGATACTGCATCCACGTGTAGGCGATCAGGTCGTCCTCCGTCCGCTCCTTGCCGTCGCCGTGAAACATGAGCGTCTGATTGGGCACCATGCGCAGCTCGACGACCACCGAGCGGGTCGCCTTGGCGATGTCGATCAG
>JBEIHL010000613.1:0-3257 GCA_040381375.1 Opitutaceae bacterium | reverse complement strand
CGCGATCACCGGCGTGATCAACATGATCCTGAAAAAGGACTACGAGGGTTCCTCGATCGAGATCACGCTCTCCAACACCTTCAAGCACGATACGCTCCGCAAGACGGTCAGCATCTTCACCGGCCTTTCGAAAGACGGCTGGGAAATCACCGGCGGCGTCACGCTGCAGAGCCGGAATTCGAGTTTCCTCAAGGACTATGGCGTCACGACGACGGACTACCGCTACCTCGGGCCCAAAGGTCTGAACATGAACAGCACGATCTACCACCCGTCTTACCTCTCGCTGACCGCGGCGCAGGCGACGGCCTCCGGGCTCGGAACCGCGGCAGGTTTCTACATCGTGCAGGGTCCGGACGGAGTGGCCAATCCCACCAAGGCCAGCTTCACCTACGTCGGCACCTCAACGGCGGTTTTCACCAACGCCAACCGGCAGGACTTCGCCAACGTCACCCAGCTTTATCCCGCCAGTGAAAGCGGCGGCGCCTACGCCAGCATCCTGCGCCGGCTCACCCCGAAGACGTCGGCGTTCGCCAACTTTCTCTATAGCCGCAGCCTCACGCACTACGACCTGCAGCCTTACGGCTACACGAACTCGCTCGCCGGCATCACGCTTCCCGCCACCAACCCCTACAATCCCACCGGCCTGTCGTTCACGAACACCGCGACCACGTTTCCGTACCTGTTTCGCGGGCGCTATCTGCCGAAACGCGAGGTGATCAGCACCACGTCTTCGAGTGTGGCCGGCTTTCGGGGCACCGCGTTGGAGGTCTGGAACTGGGAAACGGCCGTCAGCTACGGGCAGAACGAGACGGCGCGCGACACCGACCTGATCAAGGCCGAAGATCTGCAGGCCGCACTCAACGGCACCACGCGGGCGACCGCCTGGAATCCGTTCGGTCCGTCCGACAACCCCGATATCGAAAGAAACCTCTACACCCGTTCGCGCGGCCTCGATGGCAAGATCAACAGCCTGAGTTACGATGTCTCCGTCAACGGCACTTTCTACCAACTGCCCTGGCGGGGGGCGGGCGAACTCGGCGTCGCCACCGGCTACGAATACCGGCACGACCAGCTCCGGTCCAATCCAGAGCCCAACAACTTCATCGGGTTCACCGCCACGACGCCGTTCAAGGGCAAGCGCGACATCCACTCGGCCTACGTCGAGATGACGGTGCCGGTTCAGAAGTGGCTCGATTTTCAGTTCGCCGGGCGCCACGAGCGCTACAGCGATTTCGGCAACACCACCAAGCCGAAGGCCGCGGCCAAGCTGCGCCTGCCAAATAACCACCTGTTGAACATCGTCCTCCGCGGCTCCTACTCGGAATCGTTCAAGGCGCCGGACCTCGGTCAGCTCTACGCGCCCCAGTCCAATGCGGTGACGACCACGAGCCTGCTGGACCCGCTGCGACCGCAGGATGCCGCGCGCCAGATGCCGTCGCGGGTGGGCGGCAACCCGGTGCTGAAACCCGAGGAAGGCAAGGTGCAGTACTCCGGCGCGGTCTTCGAGGTGCCGGCCGTCAAGGGCCTCAGCTTCAGCGTGGACTTCTTCGACGTGCAGATCACCAACGTCATCAGTTCGCTCGGCGCGGCCTACCTGCTCACCGCCGAGGGCCGCCGGCTCTTCCCCGACGCCATCACCCGCGACCCCACGACGGATGGTACTCCCGGCCGCATCTCGCGAATCGCCGCGATTTCCAACAATCTCGGGCTCCAACTCTACCGCGGCGTCGACTACGGCGTGCGCTACGGGCTGCGCAATACGCGGCTGGGCAGCTTCACCTTCGACGCCCTCGCCAGCCAGGTGATCAAGAAGGGTTCGGATGCCGGCACGGGCGCGGGTTTCTTCAACAATACGGGCCTGGCGTTCGACGTCGAGTGGCGCTACAATTACGGGGTGTCGTGGACCTATAAGAACGTCAGCGCGCGCGTGACCGCGGATGTCGTGGGCAAATATTTCAACGACAACTGGACCGCCGCCGGCTGGGGCGAGAACGTCTTCGCGCTCATCAATCCTTCGATCAGCTACCGCGGCTTCAGAAAGACGTCCGTGACGGTGGGCGTGACCAACGTGTTCGACAGCCGTCCGCCGGCGATGGGCCACCGCGCGCTCGGTTTCGACGACCGCGTCTACGGTGCCGGCGCCCTCGGCATCTCGGGCTACCTCCGCGCCCGCCGGGAATTCTGACCGCGCGGGAATCGACAAAGGCCGGGGCTCGCGCGAGTACGCGCGCGAGCCAGTCCTCCGCGGTCAGCCAGGCAACCCGCGCTACCGGACCTTGAGGATGATCGAGGTGGAGCCGACCGTCTTGCCCGCCGCGTTTTTCACGAGCACGCCCAACCCGTAGTCGCCCGGATCGCTGGCGAGGAACAGGACCTTGTCGCCGTCCCCGGCGCGATTGCCGCTCCACTCGTAGCGATACGGCGCATCACCCGCGCGGGGGAAGTCGATGATCGCCGCCACTTCGATCAGCTCACCCGGCGTGCACTCCGTCTTCGCCGGCTCCAGCCGGACGTCGCTATCGGGCCCCCGGGCAGCATCCTTGCGCGCGGGCGGCTCGGCTCCGGTGGTTCGAACGCTCACGCCCATCGACTTGAACAAATCGTCGATCTGACGGGCCAGCAGGTCCGCCTTTTCCCGCGCGGCACCCCGGGTGTCGTAGACCACGACTTCCTTGCCTTGTGGATTCAGTTCCACGCGCCGGTAACCTTCCACTTCCCACGTGTAGTGGACGAGCTGCAAGACGTCGCCGCGGCGGAGGACCGCGCCGCCCGCGCGATTCCGCCGCCACTGGGTGGGCTGGTCGAGATCGGGTCCGGCCACGTGCACGAGGTCACCCTTGTAGCCCGCGTTGGTTTGGAACGGCACGATGCGGGCGCCCGCCTGACTCCGGAAGTTATTCACGGTACCGGCCGCCATGTCGCCGTTGCCGCGGTCGGCCACGCCGTCCTCGAGCGAGGCCTGGAAACTCGCCTTGATCGTGACGTGGTTCCCCGCCACCGGCCGGCCTTCCTCGCGCGTGAGGTAGCGGCGCGCCCCGCGTACGCCGATTTCCTCCCGCCAGCCGGCGGGCACGGTGAGGTCGATCTGGGGCGGACGGACCACGATCGGGAAAACAATCATCGGCGGCGCCGGCAGCAGATCCGCCGCGGCGACAGGCGGCGTCCCGCCCTTTTCGGCAAGCGCGATCGCCTCCTCCACCTTCTGGTTCATGAGCGCGATCCGCTCCGGCGTCATCTTCTCGAGCGCCTCTTCCATT
>JBEIHL010000612.1:0-3257 GCA_040381375.1 Opitutaceae bacterium | reverse complement strand
CGCAGGGGCAAGGGTCATTGCGACCGACCTTGGGCGCCGACGATTTCACCGGCGCCGGGCCCGTGCGCACGGAGCGCGTGTAGTACCAGGTGCCGTCGATGCGGGCGAATTCCGACTTCTCGTGCAGCGCCTGCTCGGTGCCGTGGTCGTCGAAGTACGCGGTGAAATCCACGAACGCCAGGTCCGGCTTCGGCCCCGGCTCGTGCGCGTGCACCACCAGCCGCGTCCATTTCAGCTCCGCCACGTCGCCGGTTTCAGGAACAAAAGGCCGGCGCGACGAAGACAGGTACGACCGATGCAGGTGCTGGTGATCGAGCACGACGTGCGCCGTGAACCGCGACCGCATGAGTTCCTCCGCGGTGGCCGCCTCGCGTTCCTGCTTCAGGATGGGCTGACAGCATTGCCCAAAGGTCTTGCCGCTGCCGCACGGGCAGGGTGATTCCGCGGTCAGGACGGTCGGCGTGGTGGAGGGCTCGCTCATTCCCCGCGAAAACTGCGAGCCGCCCGCGCGGCAGGCGAGCCCGAATCCACGCGGGCCCTGCTTGTCGCCCAGAGACGCCGAGGCGCGGAGGGCCCGACCCTGGTTTTCTCCGCGCCTCTGCGCCTCTGCGCGAGTCTCCCCTGATTGATCGCCGGGAAATTCCCCCAATCCGGGCTCGCGCGGAGGCGCGGAGGCGCAGAGACCCAAACTCTAGCCCGAACATTTCACACTCAGAGGTGTGAAGTGTACGACCTGTCCCCGACAAATCGGGGGAGGGCGGACGGATATTTTGCTGAAAGGACTTGTCATCGGTGTGAAACATCCGGGCTAGCCACGCCACAGTTGAAACGGCGGCTGGATCCCCCTTAGCATTTGATCGTGGCCGGTGCTGCTCCCTCGACCCATCTGACTCCGCCTCCCCCGAAAGCATGAACCCCTCCCGCTCCCACCTGACCCGTCGTTCATTCCTGAAGCTCACCGCCACCGCCGCCGGCGTGCTCGGCTTCCCGCAGATTGTGCCCTCGGGCGTGCTGTTCGGCAGCCAGCCCGCCCATCGCAAACTGAATATCGCCGTCATCGGGTGCGGCAATCGGAGCCTGACGCTGATCCCCTCGATCCTCGAGGAAGGCGACCACATCGCGGCGATGTGCGATGTCGACCCGAGCCAGATGGCGCGCGTGAAGTCGGGTGCGACCCGCGGGAAGAAAGCAGCCGGCCCCAGTTACGGCGCCAAACTCACGAAGACGAAGGAGTATTCCGACTACCGCCGCATGCTCGAAAGCGAGCGGAACATCGACGCGGTCATCGTCGCCGCCGGCCAGCGCTGGCACATGCCGATGAGCGCGGCCGCGCTGCAAGCGGGCCGGGCGGTGTTTTGCGAAAAGCCGCTCGCGCACAGCGTCGCCGAGGCGCGGGCGATCGCGAAGATGATGGTGGGCAGCAAGCTCGTCACCCAGGTCGGCACCCAAGGCGGCGCGACCGATGCGTTCCGCCGCAGCATGGAGATCATGCAGGCCGGGCTGCTCGGGCAGATTCGCGAAGTGCACTGCTGGATGGACCGGACGTTTCCGCCCAGCGAAGCCATCGCGCAGAACGCGGATCCGATGCCGGCGGGATTGAACTGGGACGCCTGGTGCGGGCCGTCGCCCGTGCATCCGTTCAAAACCTACTACCTCGGCGGCTGCCTCCAATGGGGCCGATGGCTCGACTACGGCGACGGTCACCTGGCCGACATGGGCGCGCACGCCCACAACTTGCCGCTGCGCGCACTGGAACTCGGGCCGCCGATCCGCGTGTCCGTCAAGAGCGCCGAGCCCGTGCAGGCCGCGTATCCGTCGAAGAATGACTTCCGCTGGGACTTCGCCGCGCGCGGGAAATACGCGCCGGTGAGCGTCTGGTGGCACGACGGTCCGGACGCCGGCCCGCCGCGCGAACACACCGCGGACCTCCTGGCTACCTACGGCCGCGTGCCGACCAACGGCTGTCTCTTCATCGGGGAAAAGGGCATCCTGTTTGCGGATGCGTGGGGCCAGAAGGGCGTCATGCGCCTGAAGGACGACGCCAGCCCCAAGTGCCGCGGAGTGCTCGACCACGAGGCGGCGAAGCCGCTCCCGATGATCTATCCGCGGACACCGGGCCAGAATCACATGAAGGAATTCCTCGACGCCATCCGGGGCGGACCGAAGACGTTTCAGGACTTCGGCATCGCGGCTCGCGCGGCGGAATTCGGCATGACGGGCATCGTGGCCCTCCGGCTGGGGCGCGACATCGAGTGGGACAGCGCCAACCTGAAGGCGAAGGGCGAACCGGAGGCCGACCGCTGGATTCACCTGCCGCAGCGGAAAAAGTGGATCACGTGATGATTCGGGCCCGGCACGACGCCGCCGCAATTAAACCAAGTCATAGAACAGCAAGGTCGGGAAGAACGGAAAGCTCCACTCGCCGCTCCTTCCCGGTCTCCCCGCTCTTCCTGTTCAATAATCCGGCATGCCCCTGGCTTGGGTACATTCGCCCCCACGAATTGGGAACCACTTATCTTCACTTATTCGCACTGATCTCAATCCGTGCTCCTGGGTGTTCAACAGTGGTTCAAACTCTTTGCCTTGGGGTGCGCATACCATGAGACCGGCTGTTCTCCTCCTCTTGGCGTTTTTCGCACAGGGTCTGCACGCTGCGGTCGCGACGCGGCCGAACGTGCTCTTCATCGCCATCGACGATCTCGGCAATGTTCTGCATTCGGCCGGCGATCGTATCGCCTCAACGCCTCACCTCGACCGGCTGGCGGCAACCGGCGTGCGCTTCGACCGGGCCTACAACCAGATTCCGCTCTGCAACCCCAGCCGCGCGTCGGTGCTCACCGGACTCCGGCCCGATGTGACCGGAGTGTACGACCTGGACCGGCATTTCCGCGCGACCGTCCCCGGCGTCGTCACCCTCCCGCAACTATTCAAGCAGAACGGCTGGTTCAGCGCGCGCGTCGGCAAGCTGTTTCACTACGACGTGCCGAAGGGCATCGGCACCGACGGGCTCGACGACGAGCCCTCGTGGCACGTGACCGTGAATCCCAAGGGCCGCGACGTGACCGACGCGGCGCAAATCGTGAATCCCACGCCGCAGCGTCCGGTGAGCGCAGCGTTGAGTTGGTTGCGCGCGGAGGGGACGGACGAGGAGCAGACCGATGGACTCATCGCGACGGGTGCGATCGCGCTCCTGGAGCAGGCGCAGACGAAACCGTTTTTCCTCGGTGTCGGTTTTTTCCGTCCGCACACCCCGTTCG
>JBEIHL010000611.1:0-3259 GCA_040381375.1 Opitutaceae bacterium | reverse complement strand
TGCCCGGTCACGTACCGCGTTGGCAGATTGAACGTGCGGTTCAGCGCGATCGCGAGGTGGGCGAAGTCGCGGCACACGCCGTAGCCGCGCTGCAGGATGTCCCAGGCCGACATGTCGGGCCGGCCGGACATATAGCGGTACTCGATGTTGTGGTGGATCCAGGCGCTGATGGCGTCGACGCGCGGCAGGCCGTGTGGCACCTGGCCGAATTTCTCCCCACGCAAAGTTGGCGAGCTTGTCCGAGTCGCAGTAGCGGCTCGGCAGCGTGTAACGCAGCAAGTCCGGCGGCAGTTGGTCCGGGGTCACGGCCGCGTAGCGCGGCAGATCGTGATTGTCCGGCTGCGACGAAACGGCGACGATGGCGTCGTGCCGGATACAGTTTGTCCCCGGCAGGAGGTGCACCCGCCGGACGGGGTTGCCGTGGCTGTCGGTGAATTCATCCGCCCGCAGGTCGTTGCCCAGCGAGAGCGCCTCGAACTGCACGGCGTGGCGGCGGTCGGGCTGGGGCCGGATGTTGAGCAGCAGCGATGCGGAGCCCGTGACTTCGTACACGAGGCTGCAGCCGACGCGCACGGTGAGATCGAATTTCGGAGGAAGGAGCGGCGTAGACATGGGTCGCTCCGGAGAGCGAGCGGGCTAAGCCGCATTCGTGCCAGTGAAGAACTTTAACCTGGGAGCGCTGGGCTCCAGCTCCGCATCGTTGCGAATGAAGCCGGGCTGGAGCCCGGCGCTCCCAGGGGGCGGGTCGCTTTTCGAGACGTAGCGCGAGCTGGCGCGCGAACCGCGTTAGCGGACCGTGGGCATCCGGACGTTGCCCGAGCCGCTCAGGACGCCGAAGCCGTACAGCAGCCAGAGGACCACGGCGATGACGACGACGATGTTGAGGATGCGTTTGATCGTCCCGTCCATCGGAATGAACGTGTTGATCAGCCAGAGCAGAACGCCGACGACGATAAGGGTGAGGACGACAGAGACGAGTGACATGGTGGAACGTGGGTTGAGTGGTTGGTTAACACCGAACGCAAGGTGGGTGGAAGGTTCCCGGAGCGGAGCGGTGCGAGGGGGGAAGACAGCACTGCCTCCCGGCGGCAAAAGCGCCGGGAGGCAGGCGGGTTAGGGAGAGCGTGAGGATCTCCCGGAGTGAGAGCCAATCGCTCGGAATCAGACGAGCTTGGACGAAGCTCCCACGGAGAACATCCGGGAGAGGCCGCCCAGCCCGAGGAGGCCGAGACCGAACAGGATGACCGCGCTGCCACCGTCAGCAACTGAGGCGCGGGCGACATTGTTCGATTGGAACGAGAAGAAGCCGTTGGTCGGGGAACCATCGGCGGAGTTGATGCCGTACGTCCACAAACCCATGGTCGCGCCCAAGAGCGGGTCGCTCGACTTCAGCATGCCAACTCCGTTGACGGTCAGACTGGTGGGCGTCTGCGCGAGGCTGGTAATCGAGGTCAGATCGAACGAATAGGTGAATCCTCCCACGACCGGAGCCAGCAGGTCAGCCACGGACCAGAAGTCCGTAATCCCCTCATTACCGACGACGACATTGAAGGCCTTGTACACACGACGTCGCCCAGGAGCGAGGCGGGATAAGCGCCTCCGACCGTGGTCACGCGACCGTTGGTGGAGGGGCCGACGACCGTCACAGCGCCGAGCTGATTGGGCGTCAGGACGACGAGTCCGGTCTGGATGTTGATCTGGCCGGTGATGGGACTAGCCTGCACGGCGAGCGCGAGAGCGGTACTTCCGACGAGGAGTGAACGAGTTTCCCGAACGACTTTTTCGTGCGCGTGTTGACGGCCTGGGGCCCCGAATTGAATGGCTCAGGTGTGGTTGACTGACTTTTTTGACGGCTGGAGCACGCAGGGAATCCGCGCCTCTGACCGAGGCGGACAGTAGTTGGCGGGACGTGCGGTCGATATGGGGTGATGCCCCAGTGGGTGGTCCGGGAACACCGCGCGGCCCGGGAAAATCCGGTCCTCCGCAGGGCTCGGAAAGGCGTTTCACCGAGAAGTGAATCCTACAACCGGATACGTCCTCGATCCGAACGGGAAAAGTCGGTCGCGAGGATGGTGGGTCAATACCCCATGTTCGAAGGCCGGCCGGCTCCGTAATCTCACCTCCGGGATAACGCCACCGCGCCCCGGGTTCCTCTCCTCATGACGACCTCCTCCCGTATGCCGCCGACCCACCCGGCTCCCGGCGTAGCGATTGACGCGATGCCCGCGTGGAAGCGCAGCGTCGACCTGCTCTGCTGCCTGCTCAGCCTGCCGGTGCTCGCCGTCTCCGCGCTGATGATGCTGGCGGTGACCAAGGTGATCTCGCCGGGCCCGATACTTTTCCGTCAGGAGCGCGTGGGCTGGCGCGGCCGGCGGTTTCACATCTACAAGTTCCGGACCATGTCGGTGGGCGCGGACACCGCGGTTCATCAGAGTTACGTCCGGCAGCTCATGGCGTCGAACGCGCCAATGGTGAAGCTCGATGCCCGGCGTGACGCGCGGCTGATTCCCGGCGGTCGTTGGCTGCGGGCCTCCGGCCTGGATGAACTTCCTCAGCTCATCAATGTGCTGCGCGGCGAGATGAGTTTGGTCGGCCCTCGTCCGTGCCTCCCCGGCGAGTTCGATCACGTCGCGCCCACGGAGGGCGGCGCGCGGTCTGACGCCGTGCCCGGGTTGACGGGGCTTTGGCAGGTCTCAGGCAAGAATCGAACGACGTTTCAGGAGATGATCCGGCTCGATGTGCATTACGCGCGCCATGTCTCCCTGCTGCTCGATCTGAAGATCATCGTGCTGACGCCGCTCGTTCTCGCGCGGCAACTCTCCGAACTGCGTCTCAAGCGGACGCTGCCTCTCGGCTCCCCGGTTCTGGCGCCGGTGAATCGGGTGGCGATGGTCGAATCTTCCGTGCGCCGCTAAGGCGGCGGCGAACTCTCGTACCCACCGTAGTCTACGGCCAAACCACTCATCCTTCATGAATCAAGTCCTTGCCTTGGTGCGGGCCTCCCGCAGTCCGCTTGATACCTCGGATACCCTGCAATCCGAGTCGATGCTGGTCGAGTTGCTCGCGTTGCACGAAGAAGTCCTCGCTCAGCTGCAGCTCGAGCGGTTGGGTTCGACCGAGGTGCCCGAGTTTCTCTTCGGGATGATCGAGCAACATGAACGCGTCGCGTCCGGGATCCGAGTGCAGCTCGACGCGCTGCGAGTGAAAGACGCCCTTGAGCGCGAGTACTGACGCGCTCGTTGCCGCCGCGCGGTTCGAT
>JBEIHL010000610.1:0-3263 GCA_040381375.1 Opitutaceae bacterium | reverse complement strand
CGCGGAGACGAACTCGGGGGCGCGGCCTGGACTCCGCGCCTCTGCGTCTCCGCGCGAGACCCGGGTTGGGCCCTTAGGTCTGATGTTGCCGAAGGATGCGTCCGGACCTACACGAAGGGACCAGCCTCGGACTCCGGAACTCCTGTCATTCCCCACCTCATCCCCTCCCCATGACACCATCATCGCTCCGCCGCCGCGCTTTCGTCGCCGGCGCCCTCGTGTTCGCCGCCCTCGCCGTCGACCTCGCCAACGCGGCGGAAAAGAAAGCCCCGCCGCCCGCCGAAAAGAAACCCGCCAAGACCCCGGATGTCGTCTACGTGCCCACGCCGCAGGCGGTCGTGGACAAGATGCTTCAACTCGCCGAGGTCAAGGCCGGCGACATCGTGTATGACCTCGGCTGCGGCGACGGCCGGATCGTGGTGACGGCCGCCAAAAAATTCGGGGTAAAGGCGATCGGCTACGACATCGATCCGCAGCGGGTGAAGGAGGCGCGCGAGAACGTGCGCAAGGCCGGGGTCGAACACCTCGTGACGATCGAGGAGGCGGATGTCTTTACGCTCGATCTCACCGGCGCCTCGGTGATCACGCTCTATTTGCTGCCCGCGCTGAATGTCCGGCTGATGCCGCAACTCGCGAAAATGAAGCCCGGCTCGCGCATCGTCTCGCACAACTTCGACATGCGCGGCGCCAAGCCCCTTTCCACCACCCCGGTGCAGATCCCGCCGGGCGAGACGGAGAACGCATTCTTCGAGGAGGACGGCGTGCACACCGTCTACAAATGGGTCGTGCCGTGGGAGGCCGAGCCGGCGGCGAGGTAAGGGGAAATCCGGGCTCGCGCAGAGGCGCAAAGAAATCTCCGCCCGGACAGTCTCTGCGCCTCCGCGCCTCTGCGCGAATCCTGCCTTGATCCACGGAATCCCGCTCAGCGGATCTTCGCGAACAGCGCCTTGATTTCCGCCTCGATCTTGCGCGAGGCGTCCGTCTCGACCCGGTTCGTGCCGAGCCAGGTTTCGTATCCGCCGAGCTTATGCTGCTCCGGCGTGGGCAGGTAACCGTAGCCGCCGTTGGCCAGTTCGATGGTGAACGTGGTCTTGAACGGACTGGCCGCCTTGATCGCCAGGCCGGTCTCCGTAAAGGTTTCGAACGGAATCGCCGCGATCCCGAGTTCGCCGATCCGAAAAGTCTGCAGGACGATCCGCAGCGAATCCGGCCAGTCCACCGAACTGATCGTGCGCTCGGCGTAGTTCTTTTCCAGGCGGTGGGTCGGCGCCACGGTGTCGGGCCGCGCCATGATCTGCTTCGCCCGCGTCACCATTTCCGGCGTGGGCCGGCGGGTCTTCAGGTCGAGTTCGCTCTGCGCGGACTTCAGTTCCACCCAGTCCTGGTGCCGGATCGTCTTCCGCACCCGCATGACTTCCTGAGCGACGTCGTTGGCCACGATCCGGATCTTCTCGTATGGGCCGTGCTTCTGCGGCGGGCCCTTGATGTTGACGTTGTTGACGTCCCCGCACGGGCCGTTCGCGAGCAGCCCGACGAACGGAGGGTTCTGGCGGTCCGCCCCGAGCAGTTCCTGGATGCGGTCGCAGAACGCGCCGAAGTAGTCGGCCGAGATGTGTCCCGTCGGCACGCCGCCGACGTAGTGCAGCCAGTAGTTGGCCAGCAGCGCGATCGGCCGGCCGCTCACCGCCTCCACGGAGACGAAATAAAGCTCCGGGTTGGTCGGGCCCGCGGGCGCCTCCAGGTCGGTGCGGCTCGAACCCGGATTCATGATCGCTCGGTCCTGCTCACCGAAGGGATTCACGACCGTCTTGCCGTCCTTCACGATCCAACGGCGGTTGAACACATGCTGCGGCACCTGGCCGACGCCCCACCCGATCCGCGCCGGCTCGAGGTTATTCAGGGCCCGGCGCGCGCCATCGGCGATGCGCTGCACGAGGAAGGACTGGTACTCGTCGAGCGGCGCGGTTTCACCCGGCCCCCGCATGGCCATCGCGTTCGCCCCGCGGGCGCTCGTCGCCGAATGGGTGTGCGTGGCGGACATCATCATGTTCTCCACTGGCACGCCGGTCGCGGCGTGGATGCGTTTCTTAGCCTCGTCGTAGACCTCGCGGTTGATCGACACGTTGTCGACCACCACGAAAACGAGCTTCGTCGTGCCGTCGTCGAGGGCGAGGGACCGCGCGTGCAGTTCGTCGTGAATGTGCGTCGCAGGCGGAATGACGAAGTTGCCCACGATGCCGGCGCCGAGCGGCGGCGTAATGTTGCTCGTGGCCGCGCCGGCCCGGAAGACGCGTGGCGAGGATGCGGCCAGCGCCGTGGTCAGGGAGAACGACGCGCAGAGAATGAGCGACAGGGTGGAACGGAGGAGGCGGCGCAGGGGAAACATATCAGGGACCTGAATCAGACGCCGTCTTCACGTGATGGCGAACGGCAAAACATGATCCTTTGGTGAGGGGATGGTTCGCGCTCAACTCACCGCACCACCATGAAGCCGAGCCGGAGCTGCCAGGGCAGCCGCTGGTTGTAGGTGCGCAGCGATCCCGCGTAGCCGTTAAAATACTGCAGGTGCAGATAACCATTGGCCCAGCCGGTGGGTCCGTGGCTCCCCATGATCTTCCGGAAGGGATACGAGGCATCGATCAACACACTGCTCTTCCCCGTGGTGCCGAGTCGGAACGTGGTGGCAATTTTCCAGGAGTCCGGGTGCTCCACCCAAAACACATAGTCACCATAACCGCGGAAATCCGGCAGCTCGGGATTTTCCTCTTTCTCGAGGTAGGCGTAGAGTTTCGGCGAGAACACCAGCGTCCAGCCATCGGCCCGCTCCCAACGCAGCGTGGGCCGAAAAACAGCGAGGTTCATGCTGCGGCTCAACGCGCCGCCCTGGCCATTGGATTCGTGCTCGAACCCGGCGGCGTACCCGACCTGCGCGCCCAGCAGATTCAGGCCGGTGTCATGGCGAAGGTAATACAGTCCGGGTTTGTAGCTCGTATCGAAAAACGGCCGCGACTCCGACTCCAGGTCCCAAATCGAGGTCTGGGTATAGCTCCCGTACAGATTGCCGAAGAAACTGCCTGGCTGATAAACGCGTTCGTCGGCGGGGCCGAAGGGGCGGACTTTCATGCTCAACTGAAACCGCACGTTCACCCGCTCGCGGGCGCCGATCGAGAAATAGACCGGCTCATCCGGCAGCACCGCGAGGCGCAGCCGGGCCGGCAGCGGGGCCGGCGCCTTGCCGCCGCCCGGCGCCTGCGTGACCGGCG
>JBEIHL010000609.1:0-3263 GCA_040381375.1 Opitutaceae bacterium | reverse complement strand
TGGAAATATATCCGCAATCTGCGCCCGGAGTTCGCGTTCACCACGCACATCGATCTCCGGGGCAATCAGGGTCAGCGGGCCTACTTCCAGACGTGGGAAGACACGGCGAAACGTTCGCCGGCTGCCGCCGCGATCCTGCGTCGGTATCATGCGCGCGCGGCGGAGGAACTCTACGACCTCGCGCGGGATCCGGAGGAGTTGCAAGACCTGGCCGCCGATCCGCAGCATGCCCGTCGCGTCGCGGAAATGCGGGCCGAAGTCGATCGCTGGATGCGCGAACAGGGCGATGGCGGCACGGTTTTCGCCGCGCCGCGGCTCCTGAGCGATCCGAACAGTTACGGCCCCAATGGTCCGCCAGGAAACGCGGGCGCGAAGGGCGCGCCCAAAAAGGCGGCGAAATGAACTTCCCATAAGCGGCAACCCGACCTCCGATTCCGGCATGCTACGTCGCCTCTTCATTCTCTCCGCTGTCGCCCTCGGTTGCCACGCGGGCGCGGCCACGGCGGCCACCGACCGGCCGAACATCATATTGTTGATGGCTGATGATCAGGGCTGGGGCGAAACCGGCTACAACGGCCACCCTCACGTCAGGACTCCGGTGCTCGATGAGATGGCGCGCACGGCGTTGCGGCTGGATCGTTTCTACGCGGCGTCGCCGGTGTGCACGCCGACGCGTGCGAGCGTGCTCACCGGCCGGCACGCGAATCGGTCCGGGGCGTTCTCGCCAAACTGGTCGACGCGGCCGGAGGAAATCACGATCGGCCACATCCTCCAGCGCGCGGGCTACCGCACGGCACATTTCGGCAAGTGGCACGTCGGCGCGGTGAAGAAGGAATCCCCGCTCAATCCCCAGCGCATGGGTTTCGACGAGTACCTGTCGCACGACAATTTCTTCGAGATGAACCCACCGCTCAGCCGCAACGGTGCGCCGCCGGAGATCGTGCCGGGTGAGAGTTCGGAGCTGATTGTCGGCGAAGCCATCGCATTCGCGCGGAGAGCGCGCCGTCAAGATCGGCCCTTCTTCATGATGGTGCACTTCGGCTCGCCGCACGATCCGTACTCGGGCAAGGCCGAGGATGTGGCACGCTACGCCCATCTGCCGGAACCCATCAGCCGTCGTTTCGCGGAGATCACCGCGATGGACCGCGCGATCGGCACGCTGCGCACGGCGCTGGGCGACCTGGGGGTGCGCGACCACACGCTCCTCTGGTTCAATTCGGACAACGGCATCACCTGGGAGGGAATTCCCGAAGCGCAGCGGAAGGATCTTTTCAACGGCTCGTGGCGGGGAAAAAAGAGCGAGCTCTACGAGGGCGGCGTGCTGGTGCCGGGGATCATCGAGTGGCCGGCGGTCATCCGCACCGCGCGCACGTCGTCCGTGCGCGGCGTGACCTCGGACATCCTGCCGACCGTGCTCGAACTGCTCGGCTTGAAGCATCCGGCGCCGCAGCGACCGTTGGACGGCATCAGCCTGAAGACACTCATCGTCGAGGATGCGATGAAGGAGCGGCCGTCGCCGATCGGGTTTTGGAAATACGCGTCCCAGGGCGAAAGCCAGAATGGCCGCTGGATCAGCGAGGAGCTGTCGCGCGGGACCACCCCGACGACGCGCAACCCGGCCATCGCGTTTCAGAACTACAAGCATCCGGTCGCTAAAACCCGTGACTTCGGCGGTGAGGCGGCGTGGACCGGGAACCGCTACAAGCTCGTCGTGGGCGAATCCCGCCGGTCCAAGTCGGGCCCGCGCGTGGAACTCTACGACTTGCTCTCCGATCCCAATGAGTCGACGGACATCGCGACGAAGCACCCCGATATCGTGCGGCGAATGACCGGCGAACTCGAGGCGTGGCAACGCTCGGTCGAACGCAGCCTCCAAGGGGCAGACTACTGAACCCGCGCTTTTTCCTATGAAACTCCACCCCCTCCTCGCCAGCGTTGTCGTTGGCTGGTTTCTGGCGACGACCGCCGCGCTCGCCGCCACGGCCCAAAAGCCCAACGTCCTTTTCATCGCGATCGACGACCAGAACGACTGGGTCGGCGCGCTCGGCGGGCACCCGATGGCTAAGACGCCGAACATCGATCGGCTCGCCGCGCGAGGCACGGCGCTGCTCAACGCGCATTGCCAGTCTCCGCTCTGCAATCCGTCCCGCACCAGCCTGATGCTCGGCCTGCGCCCGACCACCACGGGAATCTACGGACTCTCGCCGTGGTTCCGCACGTTGCCGGAGTGGAAGGATCGCGTGACGCTGCCGCAGCATTTCGCCGCGAATGGTTATCGCACCTACGCGGCCGGAAAAATCTATCACGGTGGAACGGGTGCCCCGGGCGCGGGCCGGGGAGGCAAAGCCAAGGGCAAGGCCGCAGCGAATGCGGGCCCGACTGTCGATCTGCCCAGGGAATTCGACGTCACGGGCCCCACGCCCGGAGTGGGCGTCCGGCCCGAAACCAAACTCATCGGCGAGACGCCGATGGGAAACAATCCGTTGATGGATTGGGGCGTGTTTCCGCACCGCGACGAAGACAAGGGCGACTATCAGGTCGCGAGTTGGGCCATCGAACAGATCAAGTCGGCGCCGAAGGACCGGCCGTTTTTCCTCGCGGCGGGATTCTTCCTCCCGCACGTGCCCTGTTACGCGACCCAGAAGTGGTTCGATCTGTACCCCGATGACGACAGCGTGTTGCCCGTGATCAAGGCGGACGATCGGGACGACACGCCGCGGTTTTCCTGGTATCTGCATTGGAATCTGCCCGAGCCCCGACTGCAGTGGTTGCGCGAAAAGAATCAGTGGCGGAACCTCGTCCGTTCCTATCTCGCCTCGACAAGCTTTGTCGACGCGCAGATCGGTCGCGTGGTGGCCGCACTCGATGAGGCCGGGTTGGCGGACAATACCATCATCGTCCTTTGGAGCGATCATGGCTGGCACCTCGGGGAGAAGGCGATCACGGGCAAGAACACGCTGTGGGACGACGGCGTCCGCGTGCCGCTCATCTTCGCGGGTCCAGGCGTCGCCCGCGGTGGCCGTTCCACGCAACCCGCCGAGTTGCTCGATATCTATCCGACGTTGATCGAACTCTGCGGGCTGCCGGCGCGAACGGACCTGGAGGGCCTGAGCCTCTCGCCCCAGTTGAAGAACGCGAACACGCCGCGGGCGCGGCCAGCGATCACCAGCCACAATCAGGGCAATCACGGCATCCGCAGCGAGCGGTGGCGCTACATTCGCTACGCCGATGGCACGGAAGAGCTCTACGATACGCGCAACGAT
>JBEIHL010000608.1:0-3263 GCA_040381375.1 Opitutaceae bacterium | reverse complement strand
CCCTTGGACTTTGACCACAGATCACACAGATCGACACAGATAGACAGAACCTGCCGGTCATCTGTGTGATCTGTGAAGTCTGTGGTTTAGCATTTCTGTCTCCGGAGAGTCTAAATCGGAAGGGCGATTGGTATCAGGCCAGCAGCCGCCGCATCGCGTCCGTCATGAGCGCGTCGACTTCGTCGGTACAGAATGCCACACTGACTTCGTAACCGCCGGCCGGATACTCGTCCTTCGTCGGCACATACCAGAGGCCGTCGTCACCGTAGGCGGCCACCATCACCGGCTCGCTCGGCCGCATCGCTCGGGCGCGCAGTTGATAGGCGATGAACATCTCCCCCGGCAGGTGCAGGACGGAAACTCCATCCAGGTGCAGCCGGCTGAGTACGAAAGGCAGTCCGTTTTCACAGCGGCGCAGGAAGCCGAGCCGGTAGGCGGGAAGCAGCCGGGTGACGAGGGTGCCGGCGGGATTGGCGATGGCCGCTTCGAGTTCCGCGGCGGTGGGGGACGACGCGGGCGGGGGGCGGACTTCGGCGGTCGCCCAGTCGACGCGCGTCAGCGGCCGCGGCACCAGCCGGTTCTCGGACGCGACGAGGGCGCGGTACATGCGCTCGGTCAGCGCCACCCGGGCGCCGGGTGAGCCGTCGTTGTATTTTCCGGCCGTCACATCGCCGGCGCAGCCGGTGAAATACAGGTGCGTGCAACCCGGCTCCTCGGCCTGGCGGCGCTTCCGGGCGAGTCCGGCGAAATCGCTCGTGACGCGCCCGTCCTCGTAGAAACTCATCGGGTGGGTCGCGTAGTAGTGGCAGGCGACGAGCTTTCGGCCGTCTTCGCCATAAAACGCCAGCGTTTGCAGGCCGGGGTCGATCGTGCCCTCGGGCAGCGCGGCGATCGCGGGATCCGTGCAGAAACTCCGCCGCATGGCGATCACGCGGCCGGTGGCGTCGCGATAGATGCGGCGATTCGACGCCACCTCTTCCACGTCGGCCTCCCCGTGGGCGAGGTGCGTCACCGGGCGGGCCGCGGGCAGGGCGGTGCGGATCGCAGCCTGCGCGCGCTGGAGGCAGATCTCGAAAAACGCCGCATCGTACATCGGCGGCAGTTCCGGGTACTGCGCCGCGGCCGCACGCGCGGTCGCGCAGACGAACGGAGTATTGTGCTGGTGCACGCAATGAACGGCCACCCGGTCGGGCGTGGTGCCGGCCGCGGTCGCCAGCGCCGTCCGCCACGCCAGGTGCGCCTCGTTCATGAGCCCGGCCCAGTCGAGCACGCAGACCACGATGGGCTCGCCGGCGCCGAGCAGCACGTACCCGATGCCCTCCAGGGCATCGTCGATCACGATCGCGGGGGGAATCCAGCCGCCGAGCAGCGAGTGCCCGAGCGGGGGCGTGACGTCGAACCGGAACGGAGTGATGAGAAATCCGCCCACGGCTCAGGCGCGCGCCAGATCGCCGGAACGCTTCTGGATGCCGGCGATCGTTTCGGCGATCTGCTCCATCGCGGACCGCGAGTCGAGCAGCTTGGTCTGTCCCAGCCACACGGCTTCTTCAATGACGCGGTCATTGACCGGGCAGCGATTGCGCTCGACCCACTTCGCCATGGTATCCTTACCGTAGATACGCTGATAGTGGGGGTTGGCGGCGAGCGCCTTGACGTGCGCCGAGGTGTTGAGACTCGCATAGCCGCTGGAGGCGCCCACCCCGGCCTTCGCCAGTTCCTGCAGGAAGCGAGCCCGCGGCAGGCCCGAGAATCTCGCGGCGTCGTAGCGGAACATGTAGAGATGCCACCCGCTGCGATTGTTGCCGCTGGCGAGCTTCGCCGGCGCGATGCCCGGGATCTTGCGCAGCATGGCCGAAAGGTGCTCGGCGTTCGCGTTGCGGTAGTCCTGCTGGGCGTTGAAGCGGCTGTACTGCGCGAGCAGCAAGGCGGCCTGAAATTCGGTCAGCCGGTAATTCGCGGCCCGGCCCCAGCTCGTGCCCGACTTGGGCGTCCCCGGGGTGTGGAAGTTGTAAACTTGATGCGCGAAAGCCTCGTCGTTGGTCACCACGGCTCCGCCTTCGCCGGACGTCAGGTTCTTGCTGGCCTGAAAACTGAAGCAGCCGCCGATGCCCTTGGTGCCGACGGGCTGGCCGCGCCACTCGGCGCCGGGGGCCTGGCAGGCATCCTCGATCATCGGAACCCGGCGGCGCGCGGCAATGTCCGCAATCGCATCCAGCTCGCAGGTCGAACCGCCAATGTGAACCGGGAGCAGCAGCCTGGTGGCGGGCGTGATCGCAGCCTCAAGTTTGGCGGGATCGATCTGGAACGAGGCCGCGTCGACATCGGCGAACACCGGCAGCGAGAAACTGGCGGTGATGACGTTGAAGGTCGCGACAAACGTGTACGGCGGCAGGATCACTTCGTCACCGGGGCCGACGTTGAGGGCGCCGATCGCGCTCAGTAAGGCGGTCGTGCCCGAGGCGGTGGCGATGCAGTACTTCGCCCGCATCCGCTCCGCGAACACCTGCTCGAAGTCCGTCACCTTCGTGCCGTTGCCCCGGCCCCATTTGCCGGAGCGCAGCACGTCGAGCAGCGCCTGCTCTTCACGCTCATCCCATTTGGGCCAGTCGGTTGCCCCGCGGGCAGCGGCCGCGGTGGCGGCGCGTTTCGCCGGTTTGTCCGCGGCGGCGGCGGGTTTGAGGCTGAGGCAAAGACCGGCACCGGCCGTGGCGGCACTGCCGAGAAACGTGCGGCGGGAAACGGGAGCTTTCTTCATGGGCGGACGGAGGGGGGGGCCGGCGCGAAGCCGACCGGGTTTACGGGGCGGTGATTACGTAACTGGAAAGTTACTTGACGCAAGGTCGAGTCAAGGCGTTTTCTGGAGCTTAGATGGCACCGGAACGCGCGGGTGTCACGCCGGTTCGCCGCGAGCTTGCGGACGGGCCGTTCGCGCGTCTGGTTCTTCTCCGTCCTTCACCCTTTCTTCCTCGCATGTCGCTTCCGTCCTTCTCCCGCCTTTGCCTTGCCCTGCTCGTCGTGCCCGCGGTGTTTGCCCAGATCGGAGATCGGGCGGACAAGCCGGGCGTGGTGCAGAAATCGCTCGTTCCGGCCGACCAGATTCCGCCCGCGCCCGTGCTCACGCCGGCGCAGGCGCTGGCATCGTTCAAGGTCGCACCCGGATACAAGATCGAGATCGCCGCCGCCGAACCGCAGGTGCAGGAGCCGGTCGCGATCACGTTTGGACCGGACGGACGGATGTGGGTCGTCGAGATGCGCGGGTACAT
>JBEIHL010000607.1:0-3267 GCA_040381375.1 Opitutaceae bacterium | reverse complement strand
CCTCGCCGGTGAGCGGCCGGATCCTTCGGGTGTTTCAGGAAAGTTCGCGCCTGGTGGCGCCGGGTTTCGCGCTGCTCGAAGTCGGCGATCCGACCGATCTCGAAGTGCGCATTGAAGTCCTCTCGCGCGACGGCGTGGCGATAACTCCGGGCGCGCGGGTTCTCCTCGAGCAGTGGGGCGGACCGGAGCCGTTGCAGGCGCGGGTGCGACTGGTTGAGCCATCGGCCTTCACGAAGATCTCGGCCCTGGGCGTGGAGGAACAGCGCGTGTATGTCATCGCGGACTTCGTGGATCCGATCGAGCGCCGGCCTCCCCTCGGCGACAGCTACCGCGTGGAGGCGAGAATTGTCGTGTGGGAGAAACCTGATGCCCTGCGAGCGCCCGCCGGGGCCCTGTTCCAGCGCGGCGGACGTTGGCAGACGTATGTCGTGGACGACGGTCGGGCGCGGCTGCGGAACGTCGGCGTCGGCCGGAGCAACGGCGTGCAAGCGGAGATCCTCGAGGGCGTGAATGAGGATTCCCGGCTGGTCGTGTATCCGGGCGACAAGGTGACGGATGGCACGCGCGTCCACGCGCTGGTGATCTCCGGCCGCTAGCTCCGATGCCGGCAGGTGGGGCGGACGTTTGACTTGGCCGAAGCGACGCCGAAGCGTGGCGGGCTTCCGTCATGCCGCGTCTCAACGACACGATCGCCGCCCTTTCCACGCCTGCCGGCACCGCCGCGCTGGCGGTGATTCGTATTTCAGGACCGGATACGCTGCGGTTGACGGCGGAGGTGGGCGGCGGCGCTCCCCTGCCCCGGCTGGCGCGCCGGGTCGCCTATCGGAGCCGCACGGGCGAGCGACTCGACGATGTGGTGGCCACATGTTTTCACGGCCCGCACAGTTACACCGGTGAGGACACGCTGGAAATTTCCTGTCATGGGAATCCTTTCATCGCGCAGCAGATTCTCGAGGATCTCCTGGCTCGCGGCTGCCGGGCGGCCGGACCGGGTGAATTTACGCAGCGCGCATTCCTGAATGGCCGCATGGACCTAAGTCAGGCGGAGGCGGTGATGGATGTCATTCATGCCCGCAGCGAACGCGCGCTCCGTGCGGCGAACCAGCAACTGCGCGGCGCGCTGGGGAAGCGGATGAATGGTCTGGTGGATGCGCTTCTGGGAGTCCTGGCGCGCGTCGAGGCCTACATAGATTTTCCCGATGAAGATCTTCCCAGGGAAGACCGGGATTGGGTGCGCGGCGAACTTGACCGACTGGCGTTGGAGACAGATAGGTTGCTCGCCACCAGCCACTACGGGGAGTTGCTCCGCGATGGAATCAAGACGGTAATCGTCGGTGAACCCAATGTGGGTAAGAGCAGCCTGCTGAATCGGCTGATTGGGCGGGATCGAGCTCTGGTCAGTCCCGACCCGGGCACGACCCGGGATTTTCTCGAGGAGCGTATTCTGGTTGGTCCGCATTGCCTGAGGTTGATCGATACCGCCGGGTTGAATCCCTCCCCTGCCCCGTTGGAGAAGCTCGGCATGGAGAAGACCAGGGAGTGCCTCGCTGAGGCGGATCTTATCCTTCTGGTACTCGATGCCAGCCGTGATGCGGCGAATATCGGGAGTCAGTTGAGCCTGCTTGTGACCGATAAGAAGACTCTTATAGTTCTGAATAAAAGTGACTTAAGGGAGATTGAGGGTTGCCTTGGTCCGTGTACTGACGTGAATCAGGTCGTGCGGGTTTCGGCTCTGACGGGTGACGGGTTGGAGGGTCTGGTATCTGCAATTGTCACTCGGGCAGAGCAGTTTAATGCCAAGCTCGGGGGCGACGTAGTGGCCATTAATGCCCGGCACGCCCACGCGTTGGCGGACGCCCAGGCCAGTCTAATGAACGCCCGGACCAAACTCGATCAAGGCGAGGCGAGCGAGTTGCTCGCGAGCGACCTTCGCGTCGTGCTCTCAGCCTACGGCGAGATTACGGGAAAAGTGGACAACGAGCGGATGCTCGACCACTTGTTCGCTACCTTCTGCATTGGCAAATAATCCGGCGCGACTCGGAGTTGACGAGAGGCGCTGCTGACGCCGCAGTGGAGAATATTGTGATCTACGGGGATAAATACTTCGATGTCATCGTTTGTGGCGCCGGTCATGCCGGGGTTGAAGCCGCATTGGCAGCGGCGCGCATGGGTGCCTCTACCCTACTTCTCACCGGCAATATCGACACGATTGCCCAGATGAGCTGCAACCCTGCCATCGGTGGCCAGGCAAAGGGCCAGATTGTACGGGAAATCGACGCCTTGGGTGGCGAGATGGCGATCAACACGGACGTCACGGGCATCCAGTTCCGGTTGCTGAATGAGTCCAAGGGGCCGGCGGTCCAGTCGCCGCGTGCGCAATGCGACAAGAAAGCTTACCAGTTCCGGCTCAAGCACACGCTCGAGCTCCAGCCCAACTTGCAGATATTTCAAGCGACGGTGAGCGGCTTGGTTTATGAGCGTGGACGGGTTATCGGCTGTCGAACAAATCTGGATATCGAGTTCCACGGGCATTCCGTGGTGGTGACGACGGGTACCTTTTTGCGCGGCCTGATGCATATCGGGCAAAACAAGAATGAAGGAGGACGCTTGGGCGACTTCAGCGCGAAAACGCTATCGGCGAGCTTCGTTGAAGCTGGCATTGAGCTGCAGCGTTTAAAGACGGGAACTCCGCCGCGCCTGTTGGGGCGTTCGATTGACTTTGGTAAGATGGAAGAGCAGAAAGGAGATTCCGACCCGACCTTTTTTGCGTTCCATGATACTCGGGGCGATCAGGAATTGTTCCACGTGGAACATACGGGCGAGCGACGTTTAGGTTGGGCTCCGGGTTGTGAACAAGTTTCGTGTTGGATGACGTACACGACACCTGAGACAGCCCAGATCGTGCGCGATAACCTTCATCTGTCCGCCATGTACAGTGGGGAGATAGAAGGCGTCGGACCAAGGTATTGCCCAAGTATTGAAGACAAATTTGTGCGTTTTGCCGACAAGCCGCGGCACCTGCTTTTCCTTGAACCAGAGGGTAGGGCGACGAACGAATTCTATGTGAATGGCCTGTCAACAAGTCTGCCGTTCGATGTGCAACGGCGCATGGTCCGGACGATTCCAGGCCTGGAAAACGCCGTCCTGCTGCGACCGGCTTACGCGGTTGAGTACGATTTCGCTCCACCCACTCAGCTCTACGCGTCGCTGGAGTCCAAGAAGGTCGAGGCACTCTTCTTTGCCGGTCAGATCAACGGTACGTCCGGG
>JBEIHL010000606.1:0-3269 GCA_040381375.1 Opitutaceae bacterium | reverse complement strand
CCGCCCACCTCCCCCGGCCAGGCCGCGATTGCGGTGCAGCAGCAGGAACCGGCCGACGTCGTCCACCGTGGCCACGAGCCCGCCGCCGGGATTCGGAAACGCCAGGCCGGCCGGCTCGCCGTCGCCGTCGCCCGCGCCCGCCCGGACGAGCGCCCCGCTGGTCCGCTCATACATCGTGGGCAGGCGCACCTTGACGGCGGCGGACGCCGACGGAAGGAAGACCGCGCCGCCGGCCCCAATCGGTCCGAGCAGCCGCGCCGCCATCAGGGCGCCGAACTCCCGGCCGGTGATCACCTCGGCCGCGCGACCAGCCACCATGTATCCGAATCCCGAATATGCGTAGGCCGTTCCGGGCGGCGTGACGAGCCCGGCGCGCGCGATCTCCGCCACCGCTCCGGCCAGCGTGCCGTCGCCTCGCACCGGGATCGCGCCACTGCGCCGTTCACTGTTCCCGGGAAAACCCGCCGTATGCGACAGCAGCTCGCGCAGCGTCGGCGGACGCACGGCCGGACCCTGGCCCCGCACCCGCAGGCCCGCCATCTCCGGCAGATACCGATCCACCGGATCGTCCCAGGCGCATCTCCCCTCCTCGACCAGCAGCGCGAACAGGGTTGCGGTGAACGGCTTGGTCACCGAGGCGAGGCGGCAGGGGGCGTCGACGGCAAACGGAACCCGCGTGGCCAGATCCGCCACGCCGAACGCCTCGCGGAAAACCACCTCGCCACGGTACAGCACCAGCATCGCTCCCCCGGGCACATAGCGTTCCGCGATCCCCCAGCGCCAGGCCTCGCGCAACTGCTCCCGCTGAGCGGGGGAAAACCCATGGTCCGCCCAGCGTTTCTCACCCGCGGGATCGTCGCTCTGCGCGCCCGCGGGCCCCGCCAGCACCGCCACCGTGAACCCCAGCGCCAGCCAGCGCGTCGCTAGCAAACGCACCGCGAGGCGCGCAGGCGTGCGGAGGCAGGCGCGCATGAAGCGGATGGCGTCACCCGGGAAAGGCCGAATCTCACGACGGTGCAGGCACGAGCCGCGAGTCCCGGGCGAACGCATCGTACTGGTCCTTGCTGAAGGCATTGGCGGAACTTAGCGGCCGACCCCGAGCCATTCGAGGCTGAAGCGGGCGACGGTGAGCCGCGCGTACGCCCAGTCGCCGCCGCGGCGGGTCTCGCCGGGTTTCCCGCTTTCGTAGAAACAGAGGATCGCGCCGTCGGGCAGCACCGCGAGGTCGCTGTAGGCGCTGGGTCCTTGTCGAAGTTGGAGAGCCACCTTGGCACGATTAGACGCCCACCCCGGTGAGTCAGCACCGACGAACCAGGATGAGAAAAGGGGCCATGATCCGGCGATCAGTCCTGCCGCTTCTTCTTCCGTTTCGGCGCCTCGGCGCCTTCGACCGTCGCGCGCGCCGGGGCGACGACCGAGCGCTCGCGCAAGACCTGATCCATCTTCGTGCGCAGCGCGTCGCGCACCGCGGCGTAGGCCGGCTCGTCGAGGACGTTGCGGCGCTCGACGAACGTGGTCCAGCGGGGCTCCGCGCTCGCGGGCGCGGCGTAGTCGTAGAGTTCCTCCGCCGTGGTCTGGCGGGCGGGCCAGTCCACCCAGCGCGTGTAACGGTGGGTGGCGGTGCGAATCGAGTAACCCATGCCCTGCGGCGCGCCGGCATTGAAGGGCCGGGAAAACTGCGAGAGCGCGAACTCGCGGCCCGGATGCGCCGGGTCGCGCAAGATCGGCCCGAAGCTGCGGCCGGCGAGGTATGCGGGCGCCGGCAGTCCGGCGAGTTCCGCCAGCGTCGGATAAATGTCGACGTATTCGATCAGCGCCGACGTGGCGCGGCCCGGCTGGGCCAGGCCGGGCACGCGCACCAGGAACGGCACGCGGGCATCGAGCTCGAAATTGGTGCCCTTGCACCAGCGGCCGGCATCGCCGAGCGCGAAGCCGTGATCGCCCCAAAGCACGACGATCGTGTTGTCGGCGAGGCCATGGCGCTGCAACGCGTCGAGCACCTTTCCCACCTGCGCGTCGATGTAGCTGACGCACGCATAATAGCCGTGCCGCAGCATGCGGGTCTGGGCGGCGTCCAACTGCTCGTCCTTGGGCACGCCGGTGTAGCCGCCGAGTTCGCGGTGGGTGTGATACGCCACGTCGGGCGCGCCCAGCACCCGCCCGGGCTCGCCCGGAAGGTCGAACTTCGCCGGGTCGTGGAGATCCCAGTATTTCTTCGGGGCGTTGAACGGCAGGTGCGGCTTGAAGAAACCGACCGCGAGGAAAAACGGCTTCGCCTCCGCCTTCAGCCGGCCGAGGGTCTCGACGGCCAGGTTGGCCAGCTTGCCGTCGGAGTAGCCGTCGTCCGGCACATCGGCGGCCTCGTAGGGCGCCTGCTTGCCCGCGCCTTCGCTGCGCGGCAGCGCGTAATTTTTCCAGCCGTCCTGCCGCAGGATCTCCGGCACCGACCAGGACGCCGGGTCGAGCTCGCGTTCATCGCCGCTGAAGATCTTGCCCATCGCCGCGGCATGGTAGCCGTGCTGCTTGAACAACTGCGGCAGCGTGACCGTGTCGGGGTTCGTCTCGCGGAACAGGTTCCGATTATGCCACGCCCGGTTGTGGTCGGGCAGGCGTCCGGTGAGGAGCGCGGTGCGCGCCGGTCCGCAGACCGCCTGCATGGTGTAGGCCCGGTTGAAGACGCGCGACTCGCGCGCCAGCCGGTCGAGGTGCGGCGTGATCGCCAGCGGGTCGCCGTAGCACCCGAGCGAAACGCGCAGGTCGTCGACGGCGATGAACAGGACGTTGGGCCGGACCCGGTCCGCCGCGGCGACGACGGCGGACGGCAGGACGGCGAGCACGAGGGCCAGAGCGAGACGGCGTGAGTTCATGGCGTTCGTTTCAAAGTGCGCGGCTCCACCTGCAACGACCAGACGTCCGGGGAACGCACCCCCGGGCGCACCTCGCCCGTTGGCACGATGAACGCCTCGCCCCACTGCACGAGCGGCGTGGTCACGTGGGCCCGCGGCATCCGCCCGGCGTCATGCCAGGAATCCGTCCTTGTATCGTACCTCAGGATACGGCCTGGGAATCCCGGGTGCGAAGCGAGCGGCGTGAAGTTCACGAGCGAACCGTCGTCGCCGCCTAGGATAAGGAAAGCCGACCGACCGACCGCGGGCGCCGGCGTTGGCGGGGCCACCGCCGGATGCGGCAGGTCGGCCACGCGCCGCCAGCCGCGTCCGGGCTGGTAACGGTACGCGTCCCGGAGATACGTCCGCGCCGGCTTGCCCTGG
>JBEIHL010000605.1:0-3271 GCA_040381375.1 Opitutaceae bacterium | reverse complement strand
TGCCTAGCGCGGCAGAGCCGCAATCAAGAGGGAAGGCTTGAACCACTGATCGGCACTGACTGGCACTGATCGGGATCAGTGAAAATAAGTGAAGATCAGTGGTTCCAAACGCTCCACCCTCACCGCTCGTCGACCGTCGCCTCCGTGGCGCGGTTGACGATCGTGCCGGTCGTTCCCCGGGCGAGCGTGTTGTTGCGGACGACGGTGCCGGGACACGGACCGGTAAGCTCCACCGCCGCCAGCATGCGCGACTTGCCGGGCTCCTCGGTGACGATCGTGTCGCTCAGGCGCACGTTCGAACTCCGGGCGATGTAGACGCCGCGCACCTTCGGCGCCCGCACCTGGTTGCCGCTCAACGTCACCTCCCGGCTGTCCGTCACCACCAGCGCTCCGCCCGACTCCGGCGTGCCGGCCTCGATGCCCTCGATGAGGTTGTCGCTCACGATCACCGCGGTGCTGCGGTCGATGACGATGCCGCCGGTCGATTTCGTGTTCGGCGTGAAGTAGTCCACATTGTGGTCGAACACATTTCCGCTGACGATGATGTTGCGCGAACGCTCCACCACGAGCTGGCGCTCGAAGCCCCGCATGAAGGTGTTGCCCGTGATCGTGACGCCGGCTGCATCCTGAAGATGGATACTGGTCTCCTGATTGGCGATGTGGTTGCCGGTGATGCTCCACACGCCGACCTTCAGCGGATTGCCCGGGATGCCGGTGAACCGGATGTTCGCGCCGCCCTTGCTGTACAGCGCCTGGATGGTGTTGCCGGAAATCGTGCCCTCGCGCACGCTCCCCTTGCCAGCGAGATCGAACCAGATGTCGGCCGCCGGCGGGCCGTCGGTCGAGAAATTGTACTCGATGTCGTTGCCGGTGATTTGGAAGTTCCGGATCTCGCTCCCGAGCACCTTGATCCCGCCGAGCTTGCAGTAGCTGATATGGCTGGCGCTGATGATTATCTGGTGGATGTTGACCGCCTCGAGAAAAACGCCGACGCCGCTGCAATCGTAGACGTGCGCGCCATCGATCAGGACATTGCGGCTCCGCGCGGTGAAGTGCAGGCCGTGCCGCACCTGGCGGATCAGGACGCCCCGTACGGTCGGCATCATCGTATTGCGGAACTCGACGCCGTCCGCCTCCGGATGCGCCCCCACGATCTCGAGGCCGTCGAGCGTCGGCATGCGCTCGCGCTCCCACGTGACCGGCTTGACCGACTTCGGATCGGCCGTGCCCTTGTCGTGCGACCCCACCAGCCGGAACGCCGGGCCGGGGCCCGCCATGATCACCGTCGCGCTGCCGCCCTGCCCGATCAGTCCCAGCGTGCCGACATCCGCGAGCTTGACCTCGACGGTGCGCGTGAGCCGGTAGCGACCGCGCGGAAACTCCACCGCCCCGTCCTTCGCCCCGCGCACCGCGGCCTCGATGGCCGCGGTGTCGTCGGTGACGCCGTCACCCTTCGCGCCGAAATCCCGGACGCTGGCGGCGGACGAAACGGCAACCACGGCGAGAAACACAGCCGCACCCGGCAGCCAGACGAGGGAGAATATTCGATTCATGGGTAGAGCCGGGAGGTTACAGGTCCGTGCGGATCGCGAGACGGAAGTTGCGGCCCTCACCCCAAGCGCCCGAGGCGAGTCCGAACGAGCGATAGTAATCCTTATCGAGCAGGTTGTTGATGTTGACGGTCACGCTCACCGGCCGGTCGCGGAACTTCGTCCGGTAACCAGCCATCAGATTCGCGAGCACGTACCCCGGCGACCAGAGTTTTTCCGCCACGCCGTCGCGGTTGAGGTCGAAGTTTCCACGGTACGCTTCATCCCGGTACTGGAAGCCGCCGCCGATGCTCACGCCCTTCAACGGCCCGGTGCTGAACCGGTAGTTGGTGATGAGGTTCGAGCGCACCTTCGTGAAGCCCGGGACCGGCGTGCCCTCCGGCACGGTCGAGAGAAAGGAGTCCGTCTCCGGTGTGGCCTGGTTCTGCCCCTTCGCCCGGGCGCGGTACGCAAGGAGCGCAGGATAGCGGTCGGCGGTCGCGAGCCTGTTGGTCGAAAAATTCCACGTGAGCCGCCAGTTCGGCGTCAGGTTGGCGACCGTCTCCAGCTCCACGCCCTTGGCCGACGTGGCCTGGGTGTCGGCGCCACTCTGGTTGATGTCGGAGAAAAGCGCGGCGAGTTCCGTCCGCACCGCGGTCGGGATGCCGGGCGAGGCCGTCTGGTTCAGCACGTTGGTGATGTAGTAGGTCCAGTTCGTCTCGAGCCGCCCGCCGAACAGCGCCCAGCGCAGCCCGTACTCGTAGCCGTCGCCCGCCGCGGGTCCGCGGACCGAGCCGGGCACCAGGCCGTTGCCGCCGACGCCGGACGACAGGCCGACGCTTTCGGCGTAGTTCACGTAAGCGCTGACGTAATTCGAGAAATGCACCACGCCGCCGTAGTTCACCGACTCCTTGCCGATGTCCGTGTCGACGATCGGACTCGCCCCCTCCACCTTGTATTCCTGACCGATGACCGGATTGTAGAAGATCCGTTGCGGCTGCTGCACGAACGCATCGTGCCGCCAACCCACGAGACTGCGAATCCGCCCTTTCCAAAACGAGCCCGACGAACCGATGCCATAGGACGGCGTCTGGAACTCGCGGTGGGTGAGTCGGCCGGCCGCGCCCTCGGCGACCGGGTCGCGCTGCAAAACCGAGCGGCCGGCGATCGGCTGGTTGTCCGTGAACTTCGCCCCATCGCCGTCCCTCAGATAGTAGCGGCGGTAGAAGAAATTCCGGCCGAGCGTGGTGACGTTCGCGGTGTAGGCGGCGAGCGTGTTGGCGTTGATCAGGCTGCCGGAGAAGAGCGGGCTGTTCGAGTCGACGAACTCGGAGTTCCAGTAGCCCTCGGGCGTGTCATCATGAAACGTGCCCGACGCCACGATGCGCTGCGTGGTGAAGGGCAGCTTGAGGTCGTATACCGCCGTGACGCGGGCGTCGTTGATCGGCTCCTCGAGCCAGCGGCGCCGCGCGTAGTATTCGGTGTAGTACTGATTCAAGTACGGATTCGCCGTGCCGTCGGGCAGCGTCGGGTTGACGTCGAGGTAGATGCCCGCCGAGGAGGAGCCCGCATTCGTCAGCGTCTTCCGGATGATCATCTGCTTCGCAAAGCTTGCCTGCAGCGTGAAGTTTTCCCCGATCTTCTGCACGAGATTCACGTTCACCGCGTGGTAATCGACATCATGATACGCGTTCGGCCCGAAAAAATTCAGCTCGCGGGGCAGGATGCTTTCGTCGGTCACG
>JBEIHL010000604.1:0-3276 GCA_040381375.1 Opitutaceae bacterium | reverse complement strand
GGCTGGACTGAGTCGATACGGGCCCAGGATTGGCCCATGGCATCCCGTGCCACGACCGGCCCGACCCGCAGATTGACACCCCGGGTGGGCCGCGCGACGGTCACCGTCCATTTTCCCGCATGAGCCCGTCCACCCAGCCGCCGTTTGACTCCGTAGAGGCCGCGATCGCCGACATTGCCGCGGGGAAGCTCGTGATTGTGACGGACGACGAGGACCGGGAGAACGAAGGCGACCTCATCATGGCGGCGTCGAAGGTGACGCCCGAAACGGTCAACATGATGATCCGCTATGGCAGTGGAATCGTCTGCGTGCCGACATTGGAGCACCAACTCCGCCGGCTGGGCCTGGGCCCGATGGTGGCGCGCAACCGCGAGTCGCACCGCACGGATTTCACGGTGAGCGTGGATGCGGCGGAGGGCATCTCGACCGGGATCAGCGCGTACGATCGGACCCGCACGATCCGGCTTCTGGCCGATCCTGCGACGCGGCCGGAGGAACTGGTGCAGCCGGGCCATGTGTTTCCGCTGCGGGCGCGGGCCGGCGGCGTGCTGGAACGCGCGGGCCACACCGAGGCGGCGGTGGATCTGGCGGTCTTGGCGGGACTGTCCCCGATGGGAGTGCTCTGCGAGCTCGTGAACGACGACGGCACCGTGCAGCGGCTGCCGCAACTCGTGGAATTCAAGGCGAAGTTCGGGCTCACGATGATTTCGATCGCGGCGTTGATCGAGTACCGGGCGCGACGCGATCACCTGGTCGAATGCGTGTCCACCCGCCCGTTCGCGTCGGAGTACGGTGATTTCACTCTGCACGTCTTCCGCAGCCAGCTCGACGGCCGGCATCACCTGGCGTTTACCATGGGAAAGCTCGGGCCGGAGCCCACGCTGGTGCGCGTGCACAGCGAGAACCTGCTGAGCGATTTGTTCCTGGGCAAAGGCCTGCCCGGTCACCAGATGCTGAAGAAGGCGCTCGCCGCGGTCGCCCGCGAAGGACGCGGCGTGATGCTCTACATGCAGTCGCCCAATCCGGGTGAAACCCTTTTGCGCACGATCGAGGGCAAGTTGGCCGATGGCCCGCCGATGAGTTTTCGCGACTATGGGATTGGCGCGCAGATTCTCGTGGAGCTCGGTCTTGGGCAGATCCGGCTGTTGTCCAACAGTGCGCGCCGGGTGGTGGGCCTGGACGGCTACGGGCTCGAGATCGTTGAACAAGTGGCGCTCTGAGCCGGGCGGATTTCTGATTGCGGATTGCGCAATTCGGAGAGGAAGTAACCTTCCGCGTTTTTTCATCCCCTCCGTTTCGAGTGTCACCATGAGTCTGGATTCGCCCAAATCGCCTGCCATCGACGGTGCCGCCTTCCGCATCGGCATCGCGGCGGCGCGTTTCAATCCGGCGCTCGTCGGCGGGCTGCTGGAGCGGCTGATCGAAGGCTTGTGGGCGGCGAACGTGAAGCCGTCGAATCTCACGGTGGTCCGAGTCCCGGGCTCGCACGAGGTGCCGTGGGCCGCCCACGCGCTGGCGCGGCGCGGCCGGCTCCATTGCGTGGTGGGGCTGGGGGTGCTGATTGCGGGCGACACCAACCATCATGAGATGGTGGGCGAAAGTGTTTCCCGCGGGTTGCAGCAGGTCGCGCTCACGACCGGCGTGCCAGTGATCAATGGCGTGATCGTGGTGAACTCGCTGGCGCAGGCCCGCGCGCGCTGCATCGGCCGGATCAATCGGGGCGCCGAGTTTGCGGCCGCCACCCTGGAGATGGCGGCGCTGCGCCGGAGATTTTCGCGATGAGCAAAGCCCTTTTCGTTCAGCGGCGCGACGGGCGCGTCGCCGCCCTGCAATACCTTTATGCGTGGAGCATCAATTCGCCCAAGAACCTGGCGGACGATTTGATCGAGTTTTTTTCCCACTGCGAGGGGCCGCGCGAGCACTACTCGTTTGGCGAGGAGCTGATTCACGGCGTGATCGAGCACATCGCCGACATCGACAGCCGCATCAAGGGCCTGGCGCACAACTGGGATTTTGAACGCATCGCCAAGATCGATCTCGCGATCCTCCGGGTCGCGATGTTCGAGATGATCTACCGCAAGGACATCCCGCCGGTGGTTTCGATCAACGAGGCGATCGATCTCTCCAAGCAATTTTCCAACGCGGATTCCAAGCGGTTCATCAACGGCATCCTCGATCGGCTGAAGGACCAATTGGGGCGGGACGCGCGCAAGGCCGACCAAACCTGAGCAGCCGCGCGCTGCCGCCTGCCATGTTCGGCCTCTTCAAGAAGTTCAAGGAAGGTCTGGCGAAAACCGTCTCGGCGATCGCGTCGAAGACCCGCGGTCTCTTTGGCGGCCGCAAGATCGACACCGCCTCGCTCGAGGAACTCGAGGAGGCACTGTACACCGCCGACTTTGGCGTCGAGACGACCACCGAGATCCTCGCCGAGATCAAGCAGGCGTACACGCGCGACAAGGAACTGCAGGGCCGTCAGGCGGCGGAAATCGGCGCGGCGGTGCTCAAGCGGGTGCTGGCGGGAAGCGAGGGTGTTTTGACGGGAACCGCGGCTCTGGTCGGGGGAACAAAGAATCCGATCGTAATCGCGATGATCGGCGTGAACGGTTCGGGCAAGACAACGACCTCGGCCAAGCTGGCCTGGAAGCTGAAACAGGAAGGCAGGACCGTCACGCTCGCGGCGTGCGATACCTTTCGCGCGGCGGCGGTCGAGCAGCTCAAGACCTGGGCAACACGGCTCGAACTCGAAATCGTGGCAAGCCACACCGGGGCGGATTCGGCGGCCGTGGCGTTCGATGCGTGGCAGGCGGCCAAGGCGCGCGGCCGGGACTACCTGATCGTGGATACGGCGGGCCGGCTGCACACGAAGAGCAATCTCATGGAGGAACTGGCGAAGATCCGCCGCGTGCTGCAGAAGCACGATCCTGCGGCGCCGCAGCACCGCTGGCTGGTGGTGGACGGATCCCTCGGCAGCAACTCGATCGAGCAGGCGAGGGTGTTTCACCAGAGCTTCGGCCTGACGGGCCTTGTGGTGACGAAGCTCGATGGCACCAGCCGCGGTGGCGCGCTCGTTGGCATCTACCGGCAGTTGAAGCTTCCGATTTATTTCATCGGCCTCGGCGAGCAGGCCGAAGACCTGCAGCCCTTCAGCGTCGAGAATTACGCGAAGGCGGTGTTCGGGCTGGATTGAGGTGAAGATGGGCGCACGGAAGGGTGCGGACTCATGTAGGAGCGGCTTTACGCCGCGACAAAACGTCCCGGCGACTCGTGGATCGCGGC
>JBEIHL010000603.1:0-3279 GCA_040381375.1 Opitutaceae bacterium | reverse complement strand
GCTGGTTTTCTCCGCGCCTCCGCGCCTCTGCGCGAGACCCTGGCCACCTTACGCCAGGCAGGCCTTGAACTTTTCGGTCAGCTCCGCGCGATCGAGGTTCTTGCCGATGAAGACGAGCGTGTTCTGCCGCGGCTGGGCGTCCCACTCGCGGTCGAACTTTGCGTCGAAGAGCATGTGCACGCCCTGGAAGACGAGCCGCTTGTTCGAGCCCTTGACGGCGAGGACGCCCTTCATCCGGTAAATGTCGCCGCCCTTCTCGCGCAGCAGGGTGCTGATCCAGTCGTTGAGCCGCTTGCCGTCGAGGTCGCCGGGCTCGCTGATGCCGACCGAGGTAACCGCGTCGTTGTGCTCATGCGCCACGTGGAAATCCCGCTGCCAGCCGGGCTTCGCGACTTCGCCGCAGACGTAGATGTGCAACGGATCGTGACCGCAGGATTCGAAGACGAGGTAGAAGCCGGGCTCCTTGATCTCCAGTTTGAAGCGGCCGTCGCCGTCCTTGAGCAGCAGTCGGTGCAGCGTGGCTCCCGGGGCGAGGGTGTCGCCGTCATTCGCTTTCGATTCCCAGTCGGAAAATACCAGCACCGCTGCCGCCGTCGCTGAGTCGATGGCGGCCAGGGCCTCGCGGGAGGTGAAGTCGCCGTGGGACGGCAGGTTCACCGGCATGACCACGACATCCAGCTCGTTCGGGTTGCCGTGGTGATGATGGTGGTGATCGTGCCCGTCCTCGCCGTGCGCATGGTCGTGACCGTGATCGTGCCCGTGGTCATGATCGTGATCGCAGTGACCGATCTCGAGCGTGTGCGTGCCGGCGGGCAGCGCGTAAGCTCCGGCCCATTCAAACGGGTACTCGGGCTCCAGAAACTTCGGGTCGAGCTCGGTCGCGCGGCTTAAGTTGAACCCGCCGACGTCGAGCACGTGGTCGAGGTTCACGTCGCAGTGATTCGTGCGGTGAATCTTCGCTACCGCATTGATGCCGTGGATACGGGCTTCCAGCGCATCGAGCTGGGCGGGCGCGACGAGATCCGACTTATTGAGCAGGATGACGTCGGCGAACGCGACCTGCTTCACCGATTCGTCATCGCGCGCGAGCTGCTGATCCAGGTGGGCGGCGTCCACCACCGTGACGATCGCATCGAGCCAGAACGACTGCTTGATCTCGTCGTCGGTGAAAAAGGTCTGCGCCACCGGCGCCGGATTGGCGAGGCCCGTGGTCTCGATCAGGATGCCGTCGAGCTTGTCCTTCCGCTTCAGCAGCCGGCCGAGAATGCGAATGAGGTCGCCGCGCACGCTGCAGCAGATGCAGCCGTTGTTCATCTCGAACAGCTCCTCCTCGCTCTGGATCACAAGCTGGTGATCGACCCCGACCTCGCCGAATTCGTTCTCGATCACCGCGAGCTTCTTCCCGTGATGTTCGGTGAGGATGCGGTTGAGCAGCGTGGTCTTGCCGGCGCCGAGGAAGCCGGTGAGGACGGTGACGGGAATCATGGGTGGGGAGGCGAGAGGCGATGGGCGAGAGGCAATGGGCGAAGAGTCTACGTGTAGGCGGGGTGCCCTCACCCCGCGGGCTGGCGGGTTCGAACGCGATCCTCCGCGGGGTGAAGGCACCCCGCCTCCATGCAGATCACTTCTTCAGATAAAACGCGATGTCGCGGAACGTGGTCCCCTTGATCTCCAGCGCGGTGATCGTGCCGGGAAACTCACCGCTCTTCTTGAGCCAGTCCGCCTGCGCCTCGAACTGGGACGTGTTGCCCACGGTCTCGCCGGTCGCGGCGTTGGCGACTGCGCGCAGGGTCAGGGATTTCTTTTCCCCGCCCGTGATCGCGACGAGGTCGAAGGACGGCAGGGCGAGCCGGACGAAGTTCTCCGCGTGCCCGTCGAGGACGTAGGCGGTTAGTTTGCCGGCGGCGGCGTCGCGCACGAGCTCCACGTTGTACGCGTGATCGCCGACCTCGACCAGAAATCCGCCATGCGGCGCGGTGTGGACGTGGCCACCCGATCCCGATCCGGATGAGGAACCTTTTTGGCCGCAGCCGCTGGCCAGACCGAGGGCAACGACGACGAACAGGGAGGAGACGCAGCGAGCGAAGTTCATGGGACGGACAATGTTCATTCGAAGAGGCGCGACAAGCTCGACTGCGCGCGATTGCTTGGATTGTGGCGGGTCAGGGCTTGATCTTCAGCAGGCCATCGCCGTCGAGCTCATAGATGCTCGTGAGAAAGCCGTCGTTCCACCGGGCCTGCACCCGCAGCCGGCCGGCGAGGGCGACCGGCACATCCTGCACCGCGGGCAGCCCCTCCTTGCGCATGCGGACGACGATCCATTCGTTCAAAGCGGGCGTGATGCCGTAGCAGCAGAGCTGCGAGCTGCTGAGAAACAGGAACTCGGTGGCGTATCCGTTTTCCAATTTCGTCGGCAGCATGAAACCGGTGAGCACGACCTTGCGGCCGTCGAGTCGCCGGATGGCGGCCGGCACCTGCGCCAGCACGTCGGGCGGCGGCTGGCCGGCTGGGACGGGCTGCGGCGGGGCCACGAAGTTGAAGCCGGCGAGCTGGCTGAAGCCGATCCGGGCATAGCCGCTCTGCAGCTCGAGCGGACCGTCGAGCGCGGACAGCGGCGGGCCCGGGACGCGGAGGATCGGGGGCGGGTTGGCCGCCGGCGCCGCGCCGAGCGCCAGGGTCAGCAGCGAAACAAGGCAGGCGCCCCGCGCGCCCCTGCCGGGCGCGAGTGCCGCCGCCAGACTTGTTCCGATGCGACGAAACCGCATGGCGACAACGGTGCCGAGCCCGCGCGATCCTGCAAGTGGGCGGATGCCGTTTGCCGGCGGAGCCCGCGCCTGACTTGACGACTTTGCTAGGGTGTCCACATGCCGCCCCTGCCGCTTTCCGCCGCCAGTCTGCTCGACCGGCGATCCGTCCCGCCCGTGCCACACGGGCCCGCCCAGACCGGACGCCGGAAAGGCGGAGGCAAATGAACGCCCCTTCGTCTTCCGCGGCCCGGCTTCCCCTCGTGACCGTGCTTTGCGGTTTCCTCGGGGCGGGGAAGACCACGCTGCTCAATCATCTGCTCACCCAGGCCCGCGGCCGGCGCTGGGCCGTGGTGGTCAACGATGTCGCCGCGATCAACATCGACGCCGCCGTGGTGCGCGCCGGCGCCGACACTCGCGCGAGCCGCGATATGGTGGAGCTGGGCAACGGGTGCGTGTGCTGCTCCAGCAAGGACGAACTCGCCGAGACCCTCGCGGAACTCGCGTCGGCCACCGATGAGACCGGGCAGACGCG
>JBEIHL010000602.1:0-3281 GCA_040381375.1 Opitutaceae bacterium | reverse complement strand
TGCCAGATTTCAGTACTGTAGCCGCCCTTGAAGCCGAACGGGCGGACGAGCGGCTCGCGCTCGAAGTTGGCGCCGACGCGCGTGATCTGAATCGGGACGGACGGGGAGGAAGACGAGTCGCTCATGGGAAGAGGGACAACACCCGAGGGCGGGCGGGCGCGCAAATCCCAAAACCCAAAACTCCAAACGCCAAGAAAGTCCCAACTTTCAATCTCGAAGGGTCACGCGGCGACGGGCGTTTGCTTTGGCCTTTGGGATTTGGCGTTTGGGATTTCCTTTAGGCGATTTTGTGCTTCGCCATGTGAGCGCGCAGGGCCGCGAGATCCTTCTTCATGAGAGCAAGCAGGACCGGGCGCTTTTCCGCATCGGACAGCGGTTTCGGGGCGCGTTCGAACGGCGGGTATTCGAAATGCACGGAACGCGGGCCGTGGAGGCCGAGTTCGGCGACCAGCTTGAAGTACGCGTCGTAGTTCACGATGCCCTGGCCGATCGGCACGTTGTCGATGCCGGCCTTGCCGGGCGTCTGCTCCCACTTGAAGTCCTTCAGGTCGGTGCACTTGATCCACGGCGCGAGCAGGCGGAGGGCAAGCGGCCACGACTGACCGCCCTCGGCAACGGCGTGGCGGATGTCGTACTGGACGCCGAGCCAGCGGGGATCGTGATCGCGCATCAGTTCGTACAGGTCCCAGACCGGACCGCCCACGCGGGGACCGGCGTGATTCTGGATGCAGCCATGAATGCCGAGGCTCTTATTCAGCGCCGCGAGATCCTTGAGCGCGGGCTTGAGGTTCTGCAGCGACTCCCAGATCCCGACCTTGGTGTCGTACTGGAAATTGCCCATCCGGTAGAACTTCACGCCCAGTTTGGCCGCGGTGCGCAGGAGCGGCTCGTTAAACTTGTCGCGCAGATCGGTGATCGCGGTCGTGATCATCTCCACCTTGAGGCCCGCCTTCTTCGCCGCCTCGACGGCGCGGGGTAGGTCGTCCTGCACCTTTTCCGGCACCACGTGGCCGGCCGGGCGCACGGTGTAGTCGATGCCGCCGAAACCCGCCTCGGCGACCAGAGCGGCGGTGCCGGCGTAATCGAGCCAGTGGAGCGGTTTGGAGAAAACATGCAGCGTGCCCGGACCCGCGGAACCGGAGGCGGGCGCCGCACTGACCCGCGAGGTGAGACCGGCCAGCGGGAGGACGGCGGTGGCCGCGGTGACCAGGCCGACGAATTCGCGGCGACTCGGACGAGGAACGGAATCGGTGGGGGTGCTCATGTGGGTAATCGGGAAAAATCTAGCCGGCGGACGAAGGCAGGGAAAGCGTGGAGTGGGTTCAACCCTGACCGCCCCGCAGGAGGACGAGGTGTTCGACGCCGTGCGTCTCGAACTCGCGCCAGTACTTGTCCTCGATCTCGGCCAGGCGCGTCTCGTCGGCCTCGGTCAGCTCTTCGTCGAGCTTCTTCGCGCCCAGTTCGGCGCGCAGGTCGCGCGCCGCGAGCCGGCCGGCCAGCTCGGTCCAGAACACGTCGTCGATAAAGCCGTCCAGTTCCTCGAGCGCCTTGCCTTCCGTCAGTTTCTCGTTGGGGAAGAACTGGCCGTTCACGTCGGCCTCGACCAAGTCTGCGCAGCCGAACACTTCGGCCAGCCCAAAGGTCTTCTGGGCGATCGCCGCGTAGCGCTCGGTCATCGTCGCCGGATCGTCCGGTCGTGCCCCGGTCACGTACAATCCCAGATGCACGAGCTCGAGCAGGCGGGAAAACTCCTTCTGCGTGAACGAAACCTTCATGCGCTAGAAAGGATGCGATCGGCGGATGCGCGCAAGGGAGAAGCGAATCGAGGCGATCCGCCCCGCCGCCGTTGACCCGCGCGCGCCACCCGTTTCACGTTTGGCCCGCCCGCATGAAACTTCCCGCTTCGCCGGCTGCCCCGTCCACTCCGTCATCGGCCGCCCCGCCCGCACGCCTTGTGTCGCTCGATGCACTCCGTGGCTTCGACATGTTTTGGATTCTCGGTGCCGACGTCGTGATGCAGACGTTCGGCCGGATGTCCGCGACGGCGTCCGTGCAGGCCGTCGCGGGCCAGTTCGAGCACAAGGACTGGGCCGGGTTTGCGTTCTACGACCTGATCTTCCCGCTCTTCGTGTTCATCGTCGGCGCCTCCGTGGTGTTTTCCCTCTCGCGGCTGGTCGAGCGCGAAGGCCGGGCCGGCGCGGTGAAACGCGTTCTGCTGCGCGGCGCCCTCCTGTATGCGCTCGGGATCTTCTACAGCGGTGGCGTCACCACGGCGTGGCCGGACATCCGGCTGCTTGGCGTGCTCCAGCGAATCGCCCTGGCCTATACGGCCACCGGGCTGCTGTTTTGTTTTCTGAAACCCCGGGCGCTCGCAGCGGTGACGGTCGCGCTGCTGGTCGGTTATTGGGCGCTGCTGACGTTCGTGCCGATCCGGGATTTCCAATTGGACAAGACGGCCTTCCCGGCACGGCTCGGCACGGACAAACCGACGCTCGCGCAGGTCGAGGCGGCGTTTCACGCCACGACGAACACCGTCACCGCAAAGTATGAGCCCGGCCTGAACCTCACCAACCACCTCGACTACCTCTATCTCGGCGGCCGCAAGTACGACACCTACTACGATCCGGAGGGGTTCCTCAGCACGCTGCCGGCCATCGCGACCTGCCTGCTCGGTGTTTTTGCGGGACTGCTGCTGCGGCGCACCGACCTGCGCGACGCCCAAAAGATCGCGTGGCTCGCGGGCGGCGGCGTGGCCGCGCTCGTCGTCGGCCATCTGTGGGGCCTGCAGTTTCCGGTCATCAAGAAGATCTGGACGTCGACCTTCGTGCTCGTGGCCGGCGGCTGGAGTCTGCTGCTGCTGGCGGCGTTTTACTACCTGGTGGACGTGCGAAAATGGCGCGGCTGGTGCCAGCCGTTCGTGTGGATCGGCATGAATGCGATCACCCTCTACGTCGCGGCGAACATCGCGCGGCCGCGTGCGCTCGCGCAACGCCTGGCAGGGGGCGACGTGAAGTCCTTCTTCGATTCCGCGCTGGGCTCGCACGCGGGGAACCTCGTGATCGCGATCGTGGGCCTGCTCCTCGTGGTGTGGCTCGCGCGCTTTCTGCATCGCCGGCAGATCTTTCTGCGGGTGTGAGCAGAGCTCGGAGTTTTTATACCAATCTCCCTTCCGACTTAGACTCTCAAGAGACAGAAATACTAAACCACAGATTTCACAGATCACACAGATGACCGGCAGGTTCTGTCTATCTGGGTCCATCTGTGTGATCTGTGGTCAAAGT
>JBEIHL010000601.1:0-3282 GCA_040381375.1 Opitutaceae bacterium | reverse complement strand
GCTATCCGCCGGCCTGATCGGCGGCCCCGGCCTCGGTTACGGCAAGGACCGATTCGCCGCTGAGACCCTGCAGCAGACCAATGCCGCGGCCTACGCCGAGGCCAAGGCGGCTTCACCGTCGAAGTTCCTCTTCTTCTCCGAGGTCAACGCCATCGACGGCAAGAAGCTTTCGGAGGCAAAAGATGCGGTTAAGGCCAACACGGCGACGCCGGCGCAGAAGGACATCGTCGCGGCCGACCAAGCCGGTGATCGCAAGACTCTGAAGGCTGATTCCTATATTCCGGCCGTGATGGCGCTCATCTACCTCGCCATCATGCTCTACTTCAAATCGATTGGCGGGTATCGTGCCGTGCACCTGGAAGGCACCAGTGCCGCTGCGGTGAAGTAGCCCCTGCGCGAGCAACCTCGATTCGAGGCAATGAAAAGGCCGCGTCCGGCAAGGACGCGGCCTTTTTCTTTTCGGGGAGAGAGTCTGACCGGCGGCGGCGGGGCGATGGCGCAAGAGACAGGTATGTGTCTCCGCGTCGCACGCGTTCCGTCGCCGCCGGACAAAGTGTCGCGCCACCTAGGCTGCCTCGCGCCTCAACCGGCCCAGCGCGATCCGCTTGGGCAGGGTGACGGTGAGCACGCCATCCGTGATCTCCGCCGCCATCGCCGCGAAGTCGAAACCCGAGCCCAATCGGAGCCGGAGCTGGTAGTCGTGCTGGGCGGCCTCGAGATTGAGGGCGGTAAAGTTGACGCGGATGAAACGCATCTTTTTCGCGGTGACCGTGAGGTCGGCGCCGCGTCCCTCGATCTCCACCCCGGCGGCGTCGACGCCCGGGATGTACACCGTGAGTTTCATCGCCTCGGGGTGCTCCTGGCAGTCGTAGGCCGGCTGGCGGAACCGGTCTGCGGACAGGTTCGACGGGGCCTTCGAGCGACTGCGGGTCGGGCGGGAGTTGATGATCGTGTGCATGGGAGGAAAACGAAAACAGATACGTCCCCTCGGTGGCTTGGTGACCGCCGGGCTAGCAGAGGGCTAAACGTATCCGTAAGGACGGAGGTTTAGTTCTGGTTGCCCGCGCCGGTATTTTTATTCCAAACGGAAAAAACCACCGGTCGCATCGCGGCAACACCCTGCTGCCCCTGCTGGTGGCAGGAGCGGGCGGCGTGGACGTGATGGCGAGAGGCGGTCATGAACAAGAGTACCGGCGTTGATCACGGTGAATGTTGCAGCCCGCGTGCCAAGCACGAACGTTTTTGTATCGGTGAAGATTGCGTGACGCTGCGCTCCTCCCAAGCCTCCCACCATGGCTGCGCTTGCTGATTCCACGACGACGATCTCCGACCTCAAGGCGCGGGTCCTGGCCTTTGCCCGCGAACGCGACTGGGAGCAGTTTCACTCGCCCAAGAACCTCAGCATGGCGATCGCCGCGGAGTCGGGCGAACTGATGGAGCATTTCCTGTGGGCGACGGGTGAGCAGTCCCAGGCCATCGCCCGCGACCCGGCGAAACGGGCGCGGATCGCAGACGAACTCGCCGACGTCGTGATCTACGCGATCGAGTTCGCGAACATCACCGGCCTGGACCTCGCCGCCGCGATCGAGGCGAAGATGGCCGCCAACGCGAAAAAGTATCCGATCGAGAAAGCGCGCGGCCGGTCCGACAAGTACACGGAGCTGTGAACCGCGAGTAACCGACTAACCACTAATAGACACTGATGGCCACTGATCCAGGAGCGTCGACCGGCCAGTATCTTCATCAGTGATCATCAGTGTGGATCAGTGGTTAGCCCAGCTGCGGAATCCACCGTATCATGCGCCGCTCGATCCGGCGCTCTCACCCTTTCGGCCGGAACACTTTCATCGTCGCTTCGTTTGTCTCGAGCTTCGGACCGCCGATCAGGTCGATGCAGTAAGGGATGGCGGGAAAAACCGCCTCGAGGTTTTCGCGAATCGCCTTCGGCCGGCCCGGCAGATTCACAATGAGGGTTCGGCCGCGGATGCCGGCCGTTTGCCGCGAGAGGATCGCGGTTGGGACGTATCGCAGCGACGTCGCGCGCATTTGTTCACCGAACCCCGGCATCATTTTTTCGCACACGGCGGCCGTGGATTCCGGAGTGACGTCCCGGAGGGCTGGGCCGGTGCCGCCCGTGGTGACGACGAGGCAGCAGCCAGCCACATCCGCCATGCGTCGCAGCTCGGCTTCAATCACGGCCTGCTCGTCGGGGATCACGCGATAATCGACCTCGAACGGGGTCACGATCCACTCCCGCAGCAATGCCACGCACGCCTTCCCCGGCGTGTCCTCGTAGATGCCCGCGCTCGCGCGGTCGGAAACATTCAGGACGCCGATACGGGGAGGAGGAGGCGGCACGGATGGCGAGGTGGACACGGCGGGTTCGAGGCGTGTGATCCGTGTCATCCGTGTGATCCGTGGTCAAAAAGTTTCCGGACCTCCTCCGGCGTCATCCCCTGCGCCCTCAGCGTGCGCAGCGCCAGCGCGTCGTGCCGCTTGGCGAGCCGCACCCCGTGTTCGTCGCGCAGGAGCGGTGCGTGGTAGAACGCCGGCGGCGTGCGCCCGAAGACGCGAAACAGGAGCAGTTGCCGAAACGTGCTCTTGATCAGATCGGCCCCGCGCACGACCTCGGTGATCCCGTACTCGAGGTCGTCGACCACCGTCGCGAGCTGGTAGCTCGGCAGGTCGTCCTTCCGCCATACGAGAAAGTCGCCGAAGTCGCGTCCGGACACGGCGTGCTGCGCTCCGCAGCTCGCATCCTTGAACTTCACAGTGACATCATCCGGCACGCGAAAACGCCAGTTGACGGTCACCGGCTGCTCCAGGGGTGGCAGGTCCGTGCCCCGGGCGGGACGAAACGCCCGCGGGTAAACCGGCTCGTCCTCGTCGCCGCCTTCGTGGGGTGCGCCCGCCGCCTCGAGCACGTCGCGCCGCGAACGCGTGCACGGGAAAATCCATCCGCCCGCGTGCAACCGCGCGAGCGCCGTCCGGTAGCGATCGAGTCGCTCGCTTTGCACGATCATCGGACCGTCCCAGTTTAAGCCCAGCCAGTGCAGGTCCTCCTGCATGGCGTCGACGAACTCGGACCGGCACCGGGCCCGGTCGAGGTCATCGTTGCGCAGAAAAAGCTGCCCGCCCGCGGCGCGCGCCCGCTGCGCCGCGATCCAGAACGTGCGTGCGTGGCCCAGGTGCATGTACCCGGTGGGCGAGGGGGCGAGTCGGCCGCGGTAGGTGGACACGGTTGGAGTCTATTGCCGGAAGAAACCGCTGATCAACGCTGAT
>JBEIHL010000600.1:0-3289 GCA_040381375.1 Opitutaceae bacterium | reverse complement strand
TGCTCTACGGCCGGGAGTGGAAGGACGTGCTGTGAGTTTTTCGAATTCCGATCCGCATTCCACCATGACACCTGTCATCGCTGTACTCGCCGGCGGCATTTCCGCCGAACGCGACGTTTCCCTTGGTTCCGGTCGCGCCGCGGCCATCGCCCTCGCGCGTTCGTTTCCCACGCGCCTGTTCGAGGTCAACGCCGACGCCGTTCCCGCGGGCCTCGAGCCGGCGCGGCATGTGGTGTTTTCCACGCTGCACGGCACGTTCGGCGAAGACGGCGGGATGCAGAGCCTGCTCGACGCCGCGGGCATCCACTACGCGGGCTGCGATGCGACCAGCAGCCGGGTCACGATGGACAAGACGCGGACGAAGGAAGCGGTCGCGGCGCGCGGGGTGCCGGTGGTGCCCGGGTGGGCGTTTGCCGCCGCGAAGAAACCCGACGTGGCGGCGGTGATCGCGAAGCTCGGCGACAATCTCGTGGTGAAGCCGAATGCCGAAGGCAGCAGCGTCGGGCTCGCGCTTACGGCGACGCGGGACGAACTGGCTGCGAAACTGGAGTCCATTGCCACCGGTGACTGGCTGATCGAACGCCGGATCGTCGGACGCGAGTTCTCGGTCGGCGTGCTCGGCGGCAAGGCGATGGGGATCGTCGAGATCCGGCCCAAGTCCGGCGTGTACGACTTCACGAGCAAGTACACGAAGGGCATGACGGAGTACTTCGCGCCGGCGCCGCTGGACGCCGCGCTGACCGCGACGGTGCAGCGCGCGGCGGAGGCGGCGTTCGCGGCGTGCGGCTGCCGGGACTACGCGCGCATCGACTTCATGCTGTCGGCGAAAAACGAACACTATTTGCTCGAAATTAACACCCTGCCCGGCATGAAGGAAACCAGTCTGCTGCCGATGAGCGCGCGCTGCGTCGGGCTGGATTTCACGGGACTCGTCAAGGAGATGGTCACGCCCGCGTTGGCGCGTTTTCAGGCCGCTTTGCCTGCCCGACTTTCGTGAACACCGAGATTGCCCATTCCCCCGCCACACGCACCTGGAGAGAGATTCCCCAGCCGGTGAAGGCACGCGCCATGTCGAGCGGCGGACGCTGGCGGCTGGTCATGGCGGGGGTGCGCAGCCTCGCGCTCGTTTTGTTTGTCGCGGGTTGCGGCTGGGGCGTATGGATGATCGTGGGGGCGCTGTACGACGATCCGCGGCGCATGCCGGCGGAAGCGAAGGCGGTGCCGCTGCGGCCGCCGGAGTTGAAGACGATGCGCGACGGCGTGCTCGACCATGCCTGGCTGGCGCGAACGCTCGAATTGCCGCCGCGGGTTTCGTTGTTGGAGCTCGATCTCGATAAACTCAGCGCGCGGGTGCTGGCCGACCAGCAGGTGCTGACCGTCGGCATGCGGAAGATTTTCCCGGACCGGCTCGAGGTGCAGATCACCGAACGCACGCCGGTGGCGCGGTTGCATGTCGCGATGGGCGACACGCCGCGCGACCTGTTCGTGGCGCGGGACGGCGTTGTGTTTTTCGGCACCGGTTTCGATCCGCTCATGGTGCGCTCGTTGCCCTGGCTGGAGGGGATCACGCTCTCGCAGGACGGCGCCCGCTTCCTGCCGATCCCGCACATGGCCGATGTCGCGCGATTGCTGGCCGAGGCGCAGTTTTCCGCGCCGCACCTCTATCACCAATGGCACAGCGTCTCGCTCGCCCGCATGGAGCTCGACCGCGAGGCCGAGGTCACGCTGAAGTCCGGCACGAAGGCGCGGTTCAGCGCGAAGGGAAACATCTTCGTACAGCTCGCGCATCTCGACGACATCGTGGAGCGGCTGGGCCGGAATTCGGGCAGCCGCGCGCGGATCGACCTCACGCTGGGTCGCGAGGTGCCGGTGACGCTCGAGACCGTGGCGACCGAGACGCGGGCAGTTCCGCTCATCGGTGGCGCGGTGCACGCTTCTCCGCTTTTTCCCCGTTCCCCGTCGAATAACTAACGTGAGCCACCGAACCACCTACATTGGCGCCGTCGAAATCGGCACCTCGAAAATTACCGTTCTTGTCGGCGAGTACACCGGGCGGGAGCTGGCCATCATCGGTCACGGCGAGTGCTCGTCGCGCGGCGTCATCAAGGGCACGGTGGTCGACTACAAGGCCGCGAGCGAATCCACGCACAGCGCGCTGGAGCAGGCGGAACGTGACGCCGGCGAGCGCATCGACGGCGTGTTCCTCGCCCAGACGGGCGGGCACCTCGAGGGCTTCTACAACGAGGCGTCGGCGAACGTGAAGGCCTCGGACAACATGATCGAGCCGGGCGATGTTCGGACGGTCTGCGATCTGGCGAAGTCCAAGGAGCTGCCCTCCGGTCGCATGGTGGTGCACAACATCCGCCGCCCGTTTCGCGTCGATGGCCGGCTCGTGCCGGGCAATCCGGAAAATCTCATGGGCCAGCGGCTCGAGGTCGGCTACTGGACCGTGCACGGGCAGGAGCAGCGGCTCGCGGACAACATCCATGTCATCCGCGGCTTCAATCTCGAGGTGCGCGAACTCGTCCTCGCGAGCCTAGCCTCCGGGCACATGATCACGTCTCCGGAGGAGCGCCAGCACGGCGTCCTCGCGATCGACATCGGCGCGGGCACGACGGACTACGTGCTCTACCGCGACGGCGCGCCGCACACCACGGGCGTGGTGCCGGTGGGAGGCACGCATCTCACCAACGATCTCAGCATCGGGCTGCGTCTGACGGAGGGGCAGGCGGAAAAACTGAAGCTGCGCTTTGGCCGCGCGGATGTTCGCACGAAGGATCGGGCGCAGAAGGTGTGGCTCGACGGCAATTTCGCGATCGGTGACCGCCAGTTCCCCCAGATGGCGATCGAGCAGATCACGTCGGCTCGTGCGTGGGAGTTGCTCGAGGTCGTGCGGCGCCAACTCGGTTCCGCCTTCTCGCCGGAGACGTGCGCGTCCGGCGTCGTCCTGACCGGTGGCACGGCCAAGCTGGCAGGATTGGTCGACGTCGCGGCGCGGGTCTTCGGGGTGCCGGCGCACCTCGGCGAGGCTCCGACCTGGGTCAGGGAAGACATGCGCGATCCGGGCTACCACACGGCGCTTGGGCTCCTTTATTACGGCGTGAGCTCCCAGGCGGAGAAGGCAGTCGCGCCGCGGCGTGGCGGCGGTTTCCTTACCGGTATGAAACGGCTTTTTGCGAGCACCTGATTTGCGGCCATGAATCCCAACGAACTTCCCCTCGAGCACGCGCTGCTCACAGATCGCACCATCGCGATCAAGCTGGTCGGCGTCGGCGGTGCCGGCTCGAAC
>JBEIHL010000599.1:0-3295 GCA_040381375.1 Opitutaceae bacterium | reverse complement strand
GCCCCCGTCCGCAGTTCGATCCATGCGGACGAGGGCGTCCGCGCTCCCAGGGACAAGCAGCCTGGGGACAGGCTGCTCCACCTTAACGGCCGCGTTTCACCGCATCCGCCAGCACGCCGAGCACCGGCAGCGTCTGCTCCCACGACAGGCACGCGTCCGTGATGCTGCGGCCGTACACGAGCGGCTTCGCCTGAAAATCCTGGGTGCCGCCGAGCAGGTGGCTCTCGAGCATCACGCCGGCGATCGCGCGCTCGCCGTCTGCAATATGGGCGGCGATCTCAGCCGCGACGGCGGGTTGCCGTGCCGGATCCTTGCCGCTGTTGGCGTGCGAGCAGTCGATCACCAGGCGGCCGGGCACGCCGTTCTTCGCCAGCAGAGCGACGACCTCGCCCACGGCGGCGGGGTGATGATTGGGTCCCGACGTGCCGCCCCGCAGGACGAGGTGCGTATGCTCGTTGCCCGTCGTGCCCAGCACGGCCGGCGCGCCTTCGCGGGTCAGCGACGGGAACCAGTGCGGCTGGCGCGCCGAGCGGATCGCGTCGATCGCGACCTGGACGTTGCCGTCGGTGCGGTTCTTGAAACCCACCGGCATCGAGAGCCCCGAAGCCAGCTCGCGGTGCACCTGGCTCTCGACGGTCCGGGCGCCGATCGCGCCCCACGACACGAGGTCGGCGTAGTACTGACCCAGGGTCGTATCCAGGAACTCCGTACCGACCGGCATGCCGAGTTCCACGACGCCGAGCATGAGTCTGCGGGCGAGCCGCAGCCCGGAGTTGATCTGGAAACTGCCGTCGAGGTACGGGTCGTTGATCAGGCCCTTCCAGCCGACGACCGTGCGCGGCTTCTCGAAGTAAACGCGCATCACGAGCAGCAGTTCGCCGGCGTAAACCGTTGCGGCCTCGCGCAGCCGCGCCGCGTAATCGAGCGCCGCGTCCGGATCGTGAATCGAACACGGCCCGACCACCACAAGGAGGCGTTGATCCTCGTCGGCGAGAATCGCGGCCACTTCCCGGCGCGTGCGGGTGACGAAGGCGGCGCCGGCATCCGAGAGCGGCAATTCGTCCTCGAGCACCGCGGGGGCGATCAGCGGCTTCTGGGCACGAATGCGAAGGTCGGAAGTGGGAGGGCGCATGAGAGTGGATTCCGACCGGAAACGGGAGTCGCCCACGAAACACACGAATCACACGAAATCGCCTGAGCCATTTCGTGTGATTCGGGTGTTTCGTGGGCCATGTTTTCGGCGCGCGCCTCGTTCACGCCACGACCTTGCGCGCCTCGTTGACCAGCGGTGAGCGGGCGAGCGGCGGTTCCATCGACGCGTCGAAACCGAGCCGGGCGGCGCGGGCGCGGAAGGTGAGGAACGCCAGCGCGGACGCTTCGTTGGCAGCGCCGCGGTCGGCGAGGTTCTTCAAGTCCGGGCCGACGGGCGCGATCTGCTCCTTCGGCAGCACGCCTTTCTCCACGAGGAAAAGTCCGAGCGCGGCGCCGAGCGTGTCGAGCCAGGCTCGGGGCTGGGTCGGGATCGTGTAGGCGAACGAAGCGCTGGCCGGCGACCATTCCATGAAGGCCCGCACCTGCCCGTGCAGTTGGGCGAGCGCCGTCTCCGCCGTCGAGGGCGTCCAGCGCGCGCTGAAGCTCTTCCGCTCGCGAAAGCCCTTCACCTCCCAAACGCGGAGCACGATTTCGTAGTCGCCCGCGTTGGCCCGCAATGCGCCGCTCACGATGGAGTCGAGGCCGCCTTCGTGGGTCTCGACGAGTTGCCGCAGGTTGTCGGTCGTCCATTCCGCGCCGAACGTCACGTAGCGATTCCCGCCCTCGGGCGGAGTGATGAGGCCGACGGCGGCGACCGGCGCGTAAAGAGGCGAAAAATAAAACGTCTCCGCGAGCCACAGCGGAAGCGCGCGGGAGAGCCGGCCGAGTTCGTCCTCGGGCTGGGTCGAGCCGGCGGCCGCGGATTTTTCCCCGTGGCCGGGTAGCGCGAGCTGCGCGAACGCGAGGCGGCGCAAACGGCCCTCCTTCGGAGGTAGAATTTGATCGGTCAGCGATTCAAGGCCGTAGAACCAGACCGGCTTGCTGATCGTGATCAGGCCGATTTTCGCGGCGTCGCCCGCTCCGCCGGCGGAGGGTGCGCCCGCCATCGGAGCGGCGAGCAGTTCCGCGATGGCGTTGGAGAAGCCATGCAGCCGGTCCTCGAGTTCGGGCCGGTTGAGCGCGAAAAGGATGTCGAGCACGTGCTGTGCGGCGTCGGCATTGCGCATCGCGAGGTACGCCTGCAGGAGATTCAGGCCCGTCGCGGGCCCGTGGCGGTCGGCGTCGTAGCGGGGCGCGATCAAATCGACGATTTCCGCCACGTGTCCGTGCGAACCGAGGTCGCCGGAAATCGCGACGAGGACATCCGCCCGGTCACCGGCGACGCCGAGCACTTCCTCGTAGATCGCGAGCGCACCCGGCAGGTCGCGGGCTTCGATCCGCTCACGCGCGTTGGCGAGGCGGGCCTTGGTGCCTACGGCGGAAGCCACCGGAGCCGCGGGCGCGGGCGCTGGTTCAACGGGCGAGGCCGGGGCGGGCGCAGGAGTCGGCGTGGACGCCGACGCCGGCTTCTTGGCCGTGAAGCGATCGAAAAAACCCATGCCGCGAGCAAAGCGGCGGACGCTGGGCTGGCGAACCTGATTTCGGCGGACAATCCAGGGGCTCACGCGAAGGCGCGCAGGAAGCGAAGCCATCCCAGGTCCTGGTTCGCGCTCCTCGCGCCTTCGGATGAGCCAATGCTGGATCGCGACGCCTCGCGCGGGCTTGAGCTGCGAGCCGGCCGGCGTCACCTCTTCCCTGCATGTCGAAGGTCGGACGCATCGCTGAGGCAGGGGGAGTGCGGGTTGCGCGTTACCCGTCACTCACGCCCGTCATCACGCTCGTGGCTGCGATCGGCCTGGCCTACGGCGGGGTTTTCGGCGTGCCCCTGCTGTTCGACGATGAACTGACCATCGTCGAAAACCCATCGATTCGCTCCCTTGGGAACATCGGCGACGCGCTCTCTCCGCCGGCCAGTTCAGGAACCGGCGGACGTCCGTTAGCCAACCTGAGCTTCGCCGTCTCCTACGCGATCAGCGGCCTCGATCCGTGGGCCCACCACGCGTTCAACCTGCTTTTCCACGTCCTGACAGCCCTGACGCTCTTCGGAGTGGTGCGTCGCACGCTCGAGACGCCACGGCTGCGGGCCCGATTCGGCGCGGAGTCGGTCGCGTTGGCTGGAGCGATCGCAACGCTCTGGGCAGTCCACCCGCTGCAGACGCAGACG
>JBEIHL010000598.1:0-3306 GCA_040381375.1 Opitutaceae bacterium | reverse complement strand
CGGCGCTCCCAGGAGAATAACTCACGCCACAAAACTGTAATCGTACGGCGCCCGCAGCTCGCGCGCGACGTGGGCGTTGGCCTCGCGGGCGGCGTCGCCGACGAATCGCTCCTGCTCCGCATCCCACGTCAGCTTGCGCCCCGTGCGCATCGAGATCGCCCCGAGGTGGCACATGGTCGCGGAACGATGGCCGGTCTCGACATCGCAAATCGGCGCCTGACGCGATTTCACGCAGTCGAAGAAATTCTCCATATGGTTGTTGCTCGTCGTGAGCCGCACCGCGTTCTCCGGCAGCGGCGCCTTCAGCAACGCGGGATCGCTGGCGGTGATACCATCGCGATTCACCCAGATCCATCCTTCCGTACCCTCAAATCGGATACCATTGCGCTGGCCGTCGGCGTTCACCTTCACGCCGTAGATGCTGTCGTCCTTCGTCGTCAGGATGTGGAGCTTCACGCCGTTCGCATAGGTATAGTTCACCTCGTACTCGCCAAACGTGTCGTAGCCGCCCGCGATGGGCTGGGTCAGGATCCGCGACTCGACTTCGCGCGGCGCGAGAATGCCGATCGCCCAATAGGCGATGTCGTTGTGGTGCGCTCCCCAGTCGGTCATCGTGCCGCCGGAATAATCGTACCAGAAACGGAAAGTTCGGTGACACCGCTCGGGCACGTAGTCGGCCTTCCGCGCCGGACCCTGCCAGAAATCCCAGTCCAGTTCCTGCGGTACGGCCGCGGTCTTGAAGGGTCCTTCACGCAGTCCCGCCGGCAGCCAGACCTTGGCGCGCTGCAGTTTCCCGATGCGCTGGTTGCGCACCAGTTCGCACGCGAGCCGGAAGCGGGGTGAACTCCGCTGCTGCGTGCCCGTCTGCAGCACGATCCCGCTTTGCTCCACCGCCTTCACCAGACGACGGCCTTCGTCGATCGTGAGCGTGAGCGGTTTTTCCGCATACACATCCTTCTTCGCCCGGGCCGCTCCCAGATTGACCAGCGTGTGCCAATGGTCGGGTGTGCCATTGACCAGCACGTGTACGTCGTCGCGCTCGAGCACCCGCCGGAAATCGCCGAACACCTTCGGCGCGCGTCCGTCGACGGTGAGCTTCTCCACCGCAGCCGCGGCCCGTTTCGTGTCGACGTCGCACACCGCGACGACATCACCCCAACCCGCCGCATTCTGAGCGTCACGCGTCCCCTGCCCGCCTGCACCGATGAGCGCGATGCCAGGCCGATCGTTGGCGGCAACCTGCTTCGCCGGCTCCGCTGCCGCCGCGAGGGATTGCTCCACGTACCAGAGCGGCAGCCCGGTCATGGCCGCGACAGTCGTGCAGCGTTTCAGGAAGGAGCGTCGGGATACGTGAAAGGGTTTCATGGGGCGGCGCTCGACCCGTACGCCGGGCGAAGCGGAGGTCAATCTCCGACGCCGTGACGGCCGTTGTCCGCGATCCGCGGGCCGATCGCCGAAACGCCTGTCGTGCTCCCAGTCCGGAAAGTTCGACCCGAGCCGATGCGCGTCACCCAAGCAACCGCGCGCCCCCGTGAACGTGGAACGAAGCGCGCTGTTTCCAAACCCGGCGTGACCAGTTGCGCGAAGCGACGGGATTCTTTCCATGCGAAGCTTTTCCAGGGAGGCGCCCCGGCACGCGTTTGTATCGGCGTGCGCATCGCCGGAAACGCGTACCTGTGTCGTTGCCCATGCCCCCATGACTTCAGCCCCGACAGCCGATCTCGACCAAACGCCGGTCCTGGTTCGAAAAATAGGATTTGTTGCCGGCCTCTCCTTTTTTTGTCTCACGCTGCTCATCGCTCCGCCCGAGGGATTGACCGTCCCCGCGTGGCGCGTCTGCGGGCTGGCGCTGTGGATGGCACTGTGGTGGATCAGCGAGGCGATGCCGCTCCCGGTGACGGCGCTCCTGCCCGTGACGGTCCTGCCCCTGCTCGGAATCATGCCGCTGCGGAAGGCGGCGAGCAACTTCGCCGCCGAGTTGATCTTCCTTTTCCTCGGGGGGTTCCTGCTCTCGATCGCGATTCAGAAATGGCGGGTGCACGAGCGACTGGGACTCGGGTTGCTCCGCCATTTGGGTTCCAGCGTGCCGATGGTGCTCGCCGGGTTGATCGGAGTGACCGGCTTCATGGGCATGTGGATGGCCAACGCCGCGACGGCGATGGTGATGATGCCAATGGCCCTGAGCATCGCGGCGTTGATCGCGCCGGCGAACACCGCGGGCTCGCCCGTGGCCAAGGCCCTCGTCCTCGCGGTCGCGTATGCTCCGGTGATCGGCGGACTCTCCACCTTCATCGGCACCCCGACCAACGCCGTCCTCGAGGGTTTCCTGAGCAAGACCTACGGCTACCAACTCAGCCTCGCGCAGTGGATGGCCTTCGGCGTGCCGATCACCGTCGTGCTGCTGATCGCTTGCTGGTCGCTGCTGTACCTGCTTTTCCTACGGCAGGCGCCCGCGGTGCCGAACCTTCGCGCCCAAATGCAGGAAAGCTACGCGCGGCTCGGTCCCTTCAGCCGCGGCGAGATCGCGACCACGGCCGTGTTTCTGCTCTGCGTGGCGGGCTGGGTGTTCAGCGACATGTGGGGCGCGGCTGCTGGGGGTCGTGCTCGAGGATGCCGTGATCGCGGTCGTGGGCGCGTTGCTGTTGTTTATCGTGCCGCTCGACCACCGCGGCGAAACGACGGTGCTCACGTGGAAGGACACCGAAAAGCTGCCGTGGGGCATCCTGCTGTTCTTCGGCGGCAGCCTGAGCTTGTCGGCCGCACTGACGGAGACCGGCGTGACCCGCTGGCTGAGCCAGGAACTCGCCGTCCTGCACGACGTGCCGATCTGGGTGCTCGCCGTGCTCATCGTGGCGGCGGTCGTGGCCACGTCCGAGATGATGAGCAATTCCGCGACCGTCGCGACCTTCCTGCCCATCGTCGCCGGACTCTGCGGCGGGCTCGGGATCAACCCGCTGCTGCTAATGATCCCCGCGACGTTTGCGGCGAGCTGCGCCTTCATGATGCCGGGCGCGTCTCCGCCCAACGCCATCGCCTATGCGACGGGCTACCTGAAAGTGCCCGAGATGATACGGGCGGGGCTGGCGTTGAACCTGATCTGCGCGGTTGTGGTGCTGCTCGCCGCCTTCTACTTCATACCGGCGCTGAAGGATTTCGATCCGTTCGTTGTGCCCGAATGGGCAAAGCCCAAGACGCCGCAAGCCCCCGAGTAAACGCACCGTGCCGCCCGCACCCGCAGATGGGGTCAGTGCGGAATGGCGCTAAGCCGGAACGATGCAGTTGAAAGGTGCCACCGAGTGGGAAGTG
>JBEIHL010000597.1:0-3312 GCA_040381375.1 Opitutaceae bacterium | reverse complement strand
GTCGTCGTCTCGCGAGGCCTGCCCGCTTTCATCGTACCAGAACACCGGCTCGCCGGCGGCGGAATCGGGCTGGGCGTAGTCGTCGCCGAACAGTTCGCCCTGCCCGGCTTCCGCCAGCGCGACTTGCGGCGGCAGGGGCAGTTCGAAGCCGGTCTGGTCGAAGTCCTCGTCCGGCTCCATCACCTCCGCCCGGAACCGGATCGGCTCGTCACCTGGCTGTGGATACGGCAGCCCGGGCGGGAAGCCCGGTGGGTCGAGGGCGTGGCAGTAGCCCGTGGCGGCGTCGATCAGGACGGCGACCTCCGGCCGGGGCGGACCGAGGGCAAAGGGCCGCTCGTGGGAGCGGGACAGACCCAGGGGCATGAGGATGGCAAGGATTTCGGCTTTCGTTTCGACAACAGCGATGGGCCGCAGGAGACCCGAGCAGAGCGGGCATTTGAGCGGGTCCGCGCCCCAGACTCGCTGGATCAACTCCCGCCAGGCGGCCCGGCGGCGGCGTGGGCAGGCCGGTGGAGCGTGAAGCTTGCCCGCCGCGGCGCCGGCAGTTCGTTGCCGAAGCCCGCGACTCTTGTTGCTGTACCAGCCGTAGTAGCGGACCTGCGGCACACCCTTTGGTGGAACCTGATCGAGCAGCGCGGCGATGAACTGGGAGGCGGAAAAAACCTCGAAGTTGCGCTTCGTGCGCCAGTGGCGATCCGAGCGGCAGAGGACGCTGCTGGCTTCAGCGTGGTAGGTGATTTTCTCGAGGGAGAACGGCGCGCGCAGGAGATATTCCGCGAGGCGGCGGCGACCGGAGGCATCGTCGGCGGCAAGGGGGGGGGCTTCGCCGGCGTCGACGGAAAAGCCGCGGTGGCGCCAGAAGAGAAAGTCCCCAAAAGTCTGCACGGCGACGACGAGACCCGGTTGCCCTTCGGGTTGCCCCGTGTGTTGGCGGAGCCAGGCGGTGATCGCGGAATGGACGGCGTGGTAGAGGCGATAAGGAACTCGTGGCCGCAATCCGGGCAGTGGAGGCGGGTGAACCCGGCGCGGAGGTCGCCGCAGCCGAGGAATACGTCGATCGCCGCGGCGGTTTCTGGGGAGAGGCCGGGTACCTTGGCCGCGTGGTCGTGTAGAATCTGCCAGACCGGTGAGGCGCGGGGCTGGCGGGCACGGTACTCTTTGCCTCAGACCTCGTCCGTCCTCCACGCGCCCCGACTTCGCTTTTGACCCCCGTTGGGAAAGGCGTTCACTCGACCCTCCCATGATCGCCACCGACGACGCCATCGAACTCGAGGCTGAGCGCCTGCTGAAAGCGCTGCTGCACGTCGACTGTGATCCCCGGCACCGGACGTGGAATCTCGACACCTGCCGTTCGATCGCGCCGCTGACACTCGAAATCAATCGCCTGAAGCAGGAAAAGGACGCCGTCATCCTGGCGCATTCCTACGTCGAGCCCGAGATCATCTACGGCGTGGCCGATTTTCGCGGGGATTCCTACTTTCTGAGCATGAAGGCGAGGGAGGCGCGCGCGAAGGTCATCGTTTTCGCCGGGGTCGTCTTCATGGCGGAAACCGCCAAGATTCTTTCCCCCGACGCCGCCGTCCTCGTGCCCGATCGCGGCTCGGGCTGCTCGCTGGCCGACTCGCTGACCGGTGCGCAGCTCCGCCAGCTCAAGGCGCTCTATCCCGATGCCGCCGTCGTGTGCTACATCAACAGCACCGCCGACGTAAAGGCCGAGTCGGATTTTTGCGTCACCTCGGGCAACGTCTACCACATCGTCGAGCATCTGCCGCAAAGGCGCATCCTCTTCGTGCCCGACCGCCTGATGGGGCAGAACCTGCGCGACGAGCTGAAACGCCGCGGTGTCGACAAGGAAATCATCACGTCCGACGGCACCTGCATGGTGCATGACCAGTTCGGAGTGGCGGACATCGCGGCGGCCCGGGCGCAGTTTCCCGGACTCAAGGTCGTCTCGCACCCCGAGTGCACGCCCGAGGTCGCGGCCGTGTCGGACTTCGTCGGCAGCACCGGCGCGATGATGAAATTCGTGCGGGCGACCGCGGCGCCGTACTACCTGATGCTCACCGAGTGCGGTCTCGTCGGCCGGCTTCAGGTCGAGGACCCGGAAAAGAACTTCATCGGCGGCTGCCGGCTATGCCCGTACATGAAGCTGAACTCGCTGGAAAAAATCCGCGACGCCCTGCGCGCGCCGTCGCCCGACCAGGTGGTGACCCTCGACGAAGATATCCGCCGGCGGGCCGCGCGCTGCATCGAACGAATGTTTGAACTCGCCCCGACGGACTGAGCCTCGGAGGCAGTTTAAAGTTGAAGGCTTAAAGGCGAACAACTGATACCAGACCAAGGCTCATGCGCGTGGCCGGCGCTCGAACGACGGGCAAGTTCGGCACCTTACACTTTACGCCTTATACCTCCCTCATGATCACCCCGCGCACCGACCACCTGATCGACCTGGCCCTCGACGAGGACGCCGGGCTCGGCGACGTCACGAGCCGCGCGATTTTTCCCGCTTCGCACACCTCCCGCGCGTTCATCGACGCCAAGCAGGACCTGGTGTTGTGCGGCCTCGACGTCGCCGCTCGGGTCTTCGCCCGCGTCGACGCGGCGCTGCAGGTGAAACCGCTCGCCCGCGATGGCGACCGCGTGAAGCGCGGCGCGCGGGTGCTGCGGATCGACGGCCCGACCGCGTCCATGCTGACCGCGGAGCGGACAGCGCTCAACTTCCTCCAGCGGCTCTCGGGCATCGCGACGCTCGCGCGGCGGTTCGCCGACGCCGTGGCCGACACGGGTGTCCGCATCGTGGATACGCGCAAGACCACGCCCGGCTGGCGCGCGCTCGAGAAGTACGCCGTGCGCTGCGGCGGCTGCCGCAACCACCGCTCGTCGCTGGGCGAGCACGTGCTGATCAAGGACAACCACATCGCCGCCGCCGGTTCGCTGACCCGTGCCGTGGCGCTGGCGCGGGCGGCCGCCCCGCACCTCGCGAAGATCGAGGTCGAGGCCAAGACCCTGCCCGAGGTGAAGGAGGCGCTGCGGGCCGGCGCCGAGGTTATCCTGCTCGACAACATGCCGCCCGAGCTCGTCCGGCGCGCCGTGGCGGTGATCGCCGGCGCGGCGGTCGTCGAGGTGTCCGGCGGCGTGCGCTTCGAAACCCTCCGCGACTACGCGTTGCCCGGGGTCGACGTGATCAGCATCGGCGCGCTCACGCATTCGGCCACGGCGGTCGACCTCAGCCTCGACCTCGTGCCGGCGCGAGCCAAACGCCGCTGATCCCGTGAAACTCCTGCACACCGATTGCCTCGTCATCGGCGCCGG
>JBEIHL010000596.1:0-3316 GCA_040381375.1 Opitutaceae bacterium | reverse complement strand
GTGCTGGCAGAGCCCACCTTTGAGCGCAAGGCGGCTTCCCACCCCCGAATCGGGTAATTCTCCGCCTTGTGGACGCGTTCGGAGCCGGCTGATCCTCCTGGTCCAAGAGCCAATGCCTTTTCCTGTCACCCGACGCGAACGCATGATCCTGATGGTGATCGCCCTGCTCGTGGTCCTCGGGTTGTTGGGGATGGCGATCCTCTGAGCGATTGGCGGCGAAAAAGCCTCGCCAACGTCCCTAACCACTGCATCCCCTTTGAGTCCGTGAACGTATGACTGGGAAATGGCTCTCACGCTTTCCTGCCCACCCGGTTCCTTCGGCTATTTTGCCGGGGCGAACGAGGCAGTGGCATTTCGACCGCGAAACCGCGACCGAGTGATGACTGCGCCCGAGTCCCCTGATCCCGAGACCCCCGAGGAGAGGCAGCGCGTCGATGCCGAGCTGATGCGGCGGATCGCCCAAGGCGATAAACAGGCCTTCGCGGATCTTTACGATCGCTTTTCCGGTCCTCTTTACGGTGCCGCCCTCCGCATCGTGCGCGATCCGACCGAGTCGCAGGACATCGTCCACGACGCTTTTGTGACGCTCTGGGAAAAGGCCGCGACCTTTGAGAACGACCGCGGCAGCGCATTCTCCTGGGTCATTACCCTGGTGCGCAATCGTGCGATTGACCGGGTCCGGATGCGCCGCCGCCGCGCGGAATTGCTCGCTGAATCGGCGCCGTCGGACCTCGGCTATGGCGGCGACTCCGGTCCGCCGTCGGCCGAGGATGCCGCGGCCCTGGGCGATGACGCCAAGGCGGTTCGCGCAGCGGTCGCGACGCTTCCCATCGAGCAGCAGCGCGCGCTCGAGCTGGCTTTCTTCGGTGGCATGACGCAGGAGGAAATTTCTCGGAAACTATCGGAACCACTCGGCACGGTGAAAGCCCGCATCCGTCGTGGTCTGCTTAAACTCCGCGACTTGCTCGCGCAGAAGTTATGATCGAGGGCCACCAAGAGGAACTCGCTTCCCTTTACGTCTTCGACCTGCTCGAAGGCCCGGAACGCGATCAATTTGAAACTGCCTTGGCGCGCGATGGTGAGCTCCAGAGCCTCGTCCGCGACTTGAAGGAGACGGCGTGCAGTCTCGCCTTCACGATCCCGCCCGCGGTTCCGCCTTTGGCGTTGAAGGACCGGGTGCTCAACTCGGTGGGCGTCGTCGCTCCCGCGGGAGAGAGCAACATTATCCGGCCCGATCCCAGCGTCTGGCGGTTGGCCCCGTGGGCGATTGCCGCCTGCCTGACGGTGGTCTCCGCGTGGCTGGGGCAGCGTTACGCCTCGACCCGCACCGAGCTGGCGACGGTTCGAACCCAGGCTGAGCTGGTGGCGGTTTCCCTGCAGAGCACTCAGCAGCAGCTCGAGGCCGAACGCATTCTCGTTGAACGTCGGGGGAAAGACGCCGAGCAGCGGATCGCCCAACTCACCAGTGATCTCAAGTCCCAAGGCGATCTCGCGACGCTGAAGATCACGGCCCTCGCCTCGATGTTGCAGAACCTCCCGCAAGCCCAGGCCATCGCGGTTTGGGATCCCCGGAGGCAGGAAGGTATTCTCGATGTCCAGAAACTGCCGGCACTTGCCGCCAACGAGGATTACCAGATCTGGGTCGTGGACCCGCAGTATCCGATTCCCGTCGACGGCGGCGTCTTCACGGTCGAACCCGCCTCGGGCTCCAGCCGCGTAAAGTTCACCGCCAAGCAGCCGGTCAGCGTCATCAACGCCTTCGCCGTCACGCGGGAGCGTAAAGGCGGCGTGCCCAAGGCCGAGGGACCGTTCGTGCTGCTTGGGAAGTAGTTTCCTGCAGGGTCGAGTTTCGGACCGAACCGCCTGAATCGAGCGTTTGCAGCAGTCTCTGCGTCAGATCTCCGCGAGCTTCGCGCCCTCCTGTAAAACTGATTGGTCCGGATCCACAGCGACTCTCACAGTAGGCCCCGGAGAGCGCGGAGATCTGACGCAGAGGACTGCCCCCGCCCCCCAAATGAAACTTGTCAGCCGCTGAATCGCCGCGAAGCCTTCGCGCCGATGATCATCAAACCCAAGGTCCGCGGATTCGTCTGCATCACCTCGCACCCCGAGGGCTGCGCCGCCCACGTGCAGGAATGGATTGATTACGTGAAGGCGAAAGGCCCGCTCACTCCGGGCCCCAAGAAGGTCCTGGTGATCGGATCCTCCACGGGCTACGGCCTCGCCTCGCGGGTCACTGCCGCCTTCGGTTCGCAGGCCGCCACCCTGGGTATCTTTTACGAACGTCCTTCGGAAGATGGCCGCCCCGCCACCCCCGGCTGGTACAACACGATCGCCTTCACGAACGCCGCCCGCGCCGCCGGTCTGTACGCCAAGAACCTCAACGGCGATGCGTTCTCCGACGATATCAAACGCCAAGCCCTGGAGCTGATCCGCTGTGACCTCGGCCAGATCGACCTCGTGGTCTACTCCCTCGCCTCTCCGCGCCGGACCCACCCGCGAACCGGCGTGGTGCACAAATCGGTGCTCAAGCCCGTCGGTACGTCGTACACGAACAAGACGGTCGATACCGACAAGGGCATCGTCAGCACCGTGACGATCGAACCGGCCTCGCCGCAGGAGATCGCGGACACCACGGCCGTCATGGGCGGCGAGGACTGGGAGATGTGGATGAACGCCCTTTCGGAAGCGAAGCTGCTCGCGCCCGGGGCCCAGTCGGTGGCCTATTCCTACATCGGACCCGAGGTCACGTGGGCGATCTACAAAAACGGCACCATCGGCCTCGCCAAGAACGACCTCGAGCGCGCCGGGAAAAACATCGACTCGTTGCTCGAGCTCAACGGTGGCGGGCGCGCCTTCATTTCGGTCAACAAGGCGCTCGTCACGCAGGCGAGCTCCGCCATTCCCGTCGTCCCGCTCTACATCTCGATCCTCTACAAATTGATGAAGGCGCACGGCACCCACGAGGGCTGCATCGAGCAGATCCAGCGGCTGTTCGCGACGCAGATGTACCACGGTAAGACACCCAACTTCGACGAGGCCGGCCGCGTCCGGATCGACGACTGGGAAATGCGTCCCGAGATCCAGAACGCGGTGCGCGAAATTTGGCCCCGAGTCACGACGGAGAATCTCGCCACCGAAACCGACATCGCCGGCTACCGGACGGAGTTTCTCAAGCTGTTCGGCTTCGGCTTGCCGGGGATCAACTACGAGGCGGAGACGGAACCGCACAGGCTCATGCCGTAAGGTAGGCTTTCTGCCCTGGGAGCGCCGGGCTCCAGCCCGGCAGGATTGCCGCCAAGGGCCGGGCTGGAGC
>JBEIHL010000595.1:0-3323 GCA_040381375.1 Opitutaceae bacterium | reverse complement strand
GTCGTGAAGAAGCGAAAGGCGTCGAAGTGCGAGCACGTGATCGTCGCGCCCTCGACGATCCGCGCGAGCTCGGCCGGGGCAAAACGCAAGGGCCACACGTTGTGGCGGACTTCGTCGGGCGTCTGTCGGTACACCATCGCCCACTCGTGCAAGCCGTGACAGCCGAAGAAGGCGGGCCGCGTCTGCATGGCGGCCAGCAGCCCGCGTAGCCAAGCCACGAACTCGCGGCGGTGCGCCGCCAGCGCCGAGGGGTCAAGCAGCACGCCCGGCGCGCCGTCACCCGGAGCAAGTTCACGATACTCCGGCCAGCGCAGGAAATCGCGCGCCGTTTCGCCAGCCAGGACGACGTCCGGTCCCGGATGCCAGCGGCGCAGCCACGACGGACGGAACGCGTAGTACGTGAACAGAAAATCGTAGACCGGGTGCTTCTCGCCCCGCGCCGCACGGACCTGGTGCGGATCGGTCCACCCCCGCACCCGCGCCTCGTGGGCGGACCGGCGGGCGTGCCAGACGGACTCCGGCAACGCGGCGGGCAAAGCGCTTGCGGGCGTCATGGTCAGACAGTCTCGCGAGGCCGCGGTCTCAGCGCCCCGGGCGGGCGGCGCCGGCCTCGTAGCGATAGTTCTCGCGCAGGAAAATCTGCAGGACCTCGGCGACGACCGCGGCGTAACGGGCGCGGTTCTCGGGCGTGTCCCGCAGGCCCTCGCGCTGGTGTTCGAACTGCACGCCATCCACCTTGGGCGTGGCGGGATCGCGGGCGTGCGCCTGGACGATGTAGCCGCCGGAAAAATACGGGGCGTTGCCCGGCTGCGGTTCCTGCCGGCTCGGCACGGCGCGGGCGCCGCGCTCGGCCAAGAGCGTGCCGAGGCTGCGTGGGCCGCGGATGAGGTCGGCCCCGCTGCCGCCGCGCCGCGCGTGGAGATCGCGCAGCGTGCTGAGGCTGGCGAGATCTGCCGCGTCGAACGCCCGGTCGTCGCGGTTGAGCTGGACGTTGTTGAGGGTGTAACCGACCTCCACCCGCGGGATCGCATGAGCGTGGCCGTGGATGTCGACGAGGAACGCGAACCCGTGCTGCGTCACGGCCGCGGCGTTGGCGGCGCGGATGAAGTCATGAAATTCCCACCACGCGCGCTCGGCCGGCGGCTGGCCGGCGGCGGCCTCCTTGAGCTCGCGGTTGGGGTCGAGCTTGCGGCGGTGGAGGTGGCTCAGGATCACGTGCGGCCGGCGTCCGGTGGCGGCGTGCAACGCGTCGGAAATCGCGAGCGTGAGCTCCTGCGTGAACACGTCCTTCGACGTCACGCCTTCCTTGCGGTCAGGAATCGTGGCGGGCGTCAGGCTGCCCCCGTGCGGCGACGTGAAGACCAGCGGAAGCTCGCCCGGCCGGTACTCGACGAAACGGTCGGTGCCGAACTGCGCGGCGTGGACCGAAACCGCGACCCAAAGGAAGATCAGGCAGGAAGGGCGAACGAATGAGCGCATCCAGTGTGAGGATAAGAGAACGGGCGGTGTAATGAAGAGGTCAATACCCGGACCATTTTACAGGAGGGCCCGGAGAGCGCGGAGGTGTGACGCAGAGATTCCCGGCTGGAGACTTGCCTGTTTACGACGTTCAGCGGTTTTGCTCTGCGTCATATCTCCGCGCTCTCCGCGCCCTCCTGTAAAATCAAGCCGCCTTTGGGTTGGTCACTCCGCCCGGGCCAGCAACCGCCGGACGCCTTCGATCGGCGTGCCTTCGACCGGGACGAGCCGTAGCCCGCATTCCGCCGCCAAGATTGTCACCACAACCGGGTGGGTCAGAATCGGTCCGCTGAGCCCGGCGGGCAGCGTGGAGGGGTCGACCCCGGGAAATAATTTTCCCACCACCTGCCGTGCCAGTCCGAGATGTTCTCCAACCGAGCCCGCGACGATTTCGCGGGCGACCGAATCGCCTTCTTCCGCCAAGCTTAGCACCGCCGGCGCGAGCCCGGCGATCTGGCGGTTGGGGTCGGCGTGTTGGTAGAAAAATTTCGTGACGCCCGCCGCGTCGGCGGCAACGCCGAGTTGCGCGTGATCGCGCACCGCGGTGCCGAGCGGCGTGAGCGGCGCCCAGCCCTGCAGTTCAAGCAGCCCACGGCCGATCGCGCGCCGGCCCAGGTCGTAGCCGCTGCCGGCGTCGCCGAACCGCCAGCCGAGTCCGCCGGCATAATGGACCGTGCCGTCCGGCCCACGCGCGGCGACGAACGACCCGGTGCCGCCGTGCAACACGAGGCCGGGCCGGCCGTGCGTGGCGAGCTCGAGGACGGGATCCGAGTCGTCGGCGGTGAACATCGTGCCGAAGCCAACGAGCGCCGCTGCGGTCTCGCGCCACCACGCCCGATTGCCGGCGGCATAGAGATGCGTGTGCGAAAGGACGGCGCGAGGGTTGCGGAGCGCGGCTTGGTCGCGGAGCCGGGTGAGAAGCGCCGTGACGACGCGGCGGGCAGCGTCGGGACCGGCGACGTTGGGATTGCAGCCGCCGACCACCTCGCGGGCCACGATGGTTCCCGTCGGATCGATCAGGATGCCTTCGGTCTTGGTGCCGCCACCGTCAATGCCGATCCGGAAAGTCATGGGAGGGGAGGAACCACGAAACACACGAAATACACGAAAACGAGGGCGGCTGCCTGGGAGCTTTGGTGTGTTTCGTGTATTTCGTGGTTTTAATCCTCACGCCAGTTGCTTGCTCAGGCGGTGCTTGTACTTCGCGCCGACGGCGCGGTTGTGTTCGATCGAGCCGGGGATGTTTTGGCTGCGCAAAACGGGCAGGTCGTGGCCGTTGGTCTTCAGCCACTCCATGACCTCGAGCATGAGCCAGTTGAGCAGCGACCCGCCGATGAACGTGCTGGTGGGCCCGCTCATGACCGCGTCCGTGACCTTCATGATCGCGTCGCCCGGTACACCGCCGTTATCCAGCGTGAAGTCGGCAATCTCGTGCAGCTTCCGGCCGTCGGGGTGGACGGTTTTCGCGGTGGTCGACATCTCCATCGCGCAAAGCCCCACGACGACGCAGCCCTTCTTCTTGGCGTGCAGCGCGACTTCGATCGGCGACGCGTTCTTGCCGGAGTTCGAGATCACGATCACGACCTCGCCGGCGCGCAGCTCGTACTGGCGATCGTAGCGCTCGACGAGCTTGGTGCCGTAGCCGACGAGGTTTTCGATGAACCCGGCGGTGGGATCGTTGATGCTGGTGATGCAGACGAGGCCGCCGGCGCGGCCGACGATCTCGCGGGCGATGATCTCACTGTGGCCGGAGCCAAAGGTGTGGATCATGTCGCCGCGAGCGACGACGGCACCGACGATCGGGG
>JBEIHL010000594.1:0-3324 GCA_040381375.1 Opitutaceae bacterium | reverse complement strand
GTGGTGACGTGGTGCTGCCCGGATCGAAGAGCCTGACCAATCGGGCGCTGCTGCTTGCGGCGCTCTGCGATCAGCCGGTCACGCTCACGGGCGCGTTGTTCAGCGAAGACACCCAGCTGATGGGCGCGGCGCTGCGGGCGCTCGGGTCGGACATCCGTTGTCCCGGGGTCGAGGGTTTCTTTCCGCTCGAAGTGCACGCCCGCGGACTGGACGGAGGCACCGTTGAACTCGATGCCAGCGAAAGCAGCCAGTTGTTGTCCGCGCTGCTCATGGTCGCGCCCCTGGCCCGCGGAGACGTCCACGTGACGCTGCGGGGTTCGGTGCGCTGGTCGTACGTCGACATGACCGCCCACGTGATGCAGGCGTTCACGCCGGAGCGCGGCGTACTCGTCCGTCAGCGCGACGCGCAATCCTTCACCGTGAGCGCGCGCGCCCGGCCGTTCCGGTTGACCGGGGGCAACTACGCGATCGAGCCCGACGCGTCGGCGGCGAGTTATTTTCTCGCGCTGCCGCTCGTGACCGGCGGCCGACTCAGCCTGCGTGGGGCGCAGGACGCGGGGCGCGGTTTGCAGGGCGATACGGGCTTTGCGGACATCGTGCGGGCGGTTGGCGGCGACGTCGCGGCGACCGCGAGCGGTCTCGACGTGAGCTTCGCCCGCGGCGGGGTGCGATCGGGTTTGGACCGCGATTTCAAGCCGATCTCCGACACCTTTCTGACGCTCGCGGCGATCACTCCCCTGCTCCAGGGACCGACTCGGATCAGCGGCATCGCTCACACGCGCAAGCAGGAGACGGATCGGGTCGCCGGGATGGCGCGCGAGCTCGCGCGGCTGGGCCAGCACGTGATCGAGACGGAGGATGCGCTCGAGATTCATCCCCGGCCTTTGCGCGCGGGCGAGACGATCGAGACCTATCACGATCACCGCTTCGCGATGAGCTTTGGCGTGCTGGGCTGCCATGACCTGCAGGGCGACGGCCGCCCCTGGCTCACGATCCGGGATCCGGCGTGCTGCGCGAAAACATTTCCGCACTTTTTTGAGTTGCTGGAGACGTTGCGTCAAAAATCGTTGGCGGACTGATGGTCTCCACGCCGTTCATCATCGTCGCGATCGACGGAGGCGCCGCCTCCGGCAAGTCGTCGTCGTCGCGCGCCCTGAGCGAGAGCTACAATTTGTTGCACGTCGACACGGGCTCATTTTACCGGGCCATCACGGCGGAGATGCTCCGGCGGCGGGTCGACGCCCGGGACTTGGCGGCCGTGAATTCTGCGCTGGGTGAAATCCAGCTCGGCACCCGCGTGGACGGGCGCTCCGCGCGGATGGAGATTGGAGGCCGGGTCGCGGGCGACGAAATCCGCAGCGGCGAAGTCAACGATCACGTGTCGTATTTCGCCGCGATTCCCGAGGTGCGCACCGCGCTTCTGGCTTACCAGCGCGGACAGGTCGAGGTGGCGAAGAACCGGGGCTTCCGCGGCCTCGTGATGGAAGGCCGCGACATCGGCTCGGTGATTTTTCCGCGCGCGGATTTTCGATTCTTTCTGCACGCGGATCCCCAGGAACGCGCCCGGCGGCGGGCGCAGGAGGGCCAGCAAGACTCGATCGCCGAGCGCGACCGGCTCGATTCCTCGCGCAAGACCGCCCCGCTCGCGTGTCCCACCGGAGCCGAGTCGATCGATACCACGCATCAGACGCTGGAGGAAGTGGTGGAAAAGATGTCGGCGGCCATCGCGCTCCGGCAGCGCGACCCATGAGCCGAGCGTTCCCGCAAGTGGAGATGGAGCCGGTCTACGGCCTCTTTCATTACCTCTCGGCCCTGGTGGGGTCGGTTGCCTTTCGCGGTGAGGCCGTGGGCGCCGACCATCTGCCGCGTCAGGGCGGGTTTCTTATCGCGGCCAACCACACCAGCCATCTCGACCCCTTTCTCATCGGGGCGCACGTCCCGCAGCAGGTCGCGTTCTTTGCCCGCAAGACGCTCTGGAAACCCGGGTTCGCGACCTGGTGGCTGGACTCCGTCGGCACGATTCCGGTGGACCGCGACGGCGGCTCGGACGTGACGGCGATCAAGCGCGTGCTGCAGGCGCTGAAAATGGGGCGGACGATCATCATGTTTCCGGAGGGGACCCGCTCGCCCAACGGTCAGTTGCAACCGCCGAAGCCCGGCGTCGGGATGTTTGCGTGCCGGGCGCAGGTTCCCGTCGTGCCGGCTCGGATTTTCGGCTCGTTCGAAGCCTTCGGCAAGAGCGGTGCGTTGCGGCTTGGCACGCCGGTATCGGTGGTTTTCGGGAAGCCGCTCGCGCCCGCCGAGTACGATCAGTCCGGCTTCGGCAAGGAACGCTACCAGGTAGCGAGTGAACGCATCATGGCGCGCATCGCCGAACTGCGGTTACCGACGGCACCGATGGTCTGATACCTCGCGAGTCCGGCAAAGTGGCGGGAGCATCTTGCTCCCCTGAACCGGAATAGCGGACCGATCGTGCCCGTGGGCAAGATGCCCACGCCACGGCGGAACTCCGCCACGGAGGTTCAGAAGTCGTACAACGTGGGATCCCGCCGGGGCGCGACCCGCTTCAGCGCCTTGAACCGGTGGCGCGGTTCCTTTTTCTCGCCGGCCGGCTTCGCGGTCGGGTCAAGCTTGGCCAGCGGGTCCTTCGCGGGATCGCTGCCGTCGCCGCCGCCAAGTTGCTCCTCCAGATCGTCCGGATCGGCTCCTTCTTCCAGCTTGCGGATGACTTCCTCCGCCTCGCCCTCGAGTTTCTCGCCGCTGAGCTCCGACATCCGTCGCATCATGCGCGCCATCGCCTTTGGATCGTTCTCATCCATCTGGTCGAATTCCTTTTCCATCGAGTCCAGGGCGGCGTCCATCCGCGCGTCCTCCGGCGATTCGCCGCCGGGGGCGGCGCCGCTGCCCTGCCCTTCCGCCTCCTTGGCGCCGGGGCGCGAGATGGCGAATGCGGACACGATCTTCCGCATCCGGAACTTGGGATTTTCGGGGCACTTTGGCACCGTGCGACCCTGCGCCAGGGTCTTCGCATAGAACTGATAGACGGTGTGGTTGTCCGGGCAGTAATACTCGTAGATCGGCATAGCTGAATTTCCCTTACGTGCGCCGCTCGCGGTTGGCAAGCTGGTGCCCGTGCTGCACGACGGCGGCCCGGCCGCCCTGGTTCAAACGGTCGAGCACGCCCGCCAGCCGGCGGCGCTTCTCGTCGGCCTCGGCAAACATCTCGAGCTGCACCGCCTCGTCCGCCACGTTCGAGAACCGCACGCTGACCAGCCGCAGCGGCCGCCGCTGGCTCCAAGCCGCGCGCAGCAGGGGTTCGACCAG
>JBEIHL010000593.1:0-3324 GCA_040381375.1 Opitutaceae bacterium | reverse complement strand
TCCTCACACGTTGGGTCGGCGTCACGTTAGCACGGCACAGGAAGGCTGGAACCGGAAAGGACGTAACACGTGGGGGGGGGGGGGGGGGGGGGCCCCCCGCTCCTACAACTGAGACCCGAATCGATGCCGCGTCTTCCCCGTTCTGGCGTCGGGCGGGCGACTGTGCATGCATAACCGCGCTGCCGTGGATCCGATCACTGTCTTTGCCCCCGCCAAGTTGAACCTGTTCCTCGCCGTCACCGGGCGGCGGGCGGATGGGTTTCACGATCTCGTGTCGGTCGTGGCGCCCTTGACGTTCGGCGACACGCTGACGGTGGCTGCGGCCGACGGATTCTCGCTTTCCTGCACCGACCCGGAGGTGCCGATCGACGAGTCGAATCTCGTGCTGCGGGCCGCGCGGGCGTTCGCGGCGGCGACGCGCTGGCCGGGCGGGGCGGCGTTCCACCTCGAGAAACACATCCCGATGGGCGCCGGCCTCGGCGGCGGGAGCAGCGACGCCGTGGCGGCACTGCGGGCTTTGCAGGCGCTGGCGGGTCCGGCCCATGCGCTGGCGCCGGAGCCGCTGGCGGAACTGGCGGCCCAACTTGGTTCGGACTGCCCGCTCTTTTTGCGCGGGGAACCGGTGATGATGCGCGGCCGCGGCGAACGCGTGGCGCCGCTGCCGGTGGACGCCGTGCGCCGGTTGCGCGGGCGTCGGGTGCTGGTTTTCAAGCCGGGCTTCGGCATTTCGACCCCGTGGGCGTACGGTCGGCTCGCGGCGCTCGCTCCGGCCGGGTACCTGCCGGCGGCCGACGCCGAGGCCAGGCTGGCGGCGTGGTGCGACGATCCGGCCGCTCCGGCCGAGGCGCTCCTGTTGAACAATATGGAGCCCCCGGCCTTCGCGAAGTTTGTCGCGCTGCCCGAACTGCTGGATCAGCTCCGGGCGCGTTTCGGAGTCGAGCCGCGGATGAGCGGCAGTGGCAGCGCCTGCTTCGTGCTCCTGGGTGCCGGGACGGAAGTGGCACCCTTGCTCGAAGTCATCCGGGCCGCCTGGGGCGAGTCGGTTTTTGTCCGGGAAGCACGACTTGCGTAAATCCGCATTGACCCGTTTCGAGCACGCCTCGTTATCGTCGGGGACGGGCCGCCGCCCTCAATGCGGCCGACCCTCGAAACTCAATTGATGGACTCTCGCGCGAAGACCGAAATCACCGTGCCGGGCATCGCTGCCTCGCAGGGAATCGCGCATGGCCAGATCTTCGTTTACGTGCAGAGCGACGTCGAGGTGCCCTCTTACGAGGTGTCGCTCGAGAAACGCATCGACGAAGTTGCCCGCTTCGATCGCGCGTTGATCGCGACGCGGCAGCAGATTTCGAAGATCAAGAACGAGGTGGAGAAAAACATCGGGCCGGAAGAGGCCGCGATTTTCGATGCGCACCTGATGGTGCTCGAGGACGAGGCGTTGATCGGCGAAACGATCCGCGAGTTCGAGGCGACGGGCCGCAACATCGAGACGTGCTTTCAACGGGTCTCGTCGCGGTACGTGCAGGCGTTTTCCGAGATCGATGACGCTTACCTGCGTGAGCGCGCCGGTGATCTGCGCGACGTGGCGCAGCGGGTGTTGAACAACCTGCTCGGCCAGGTGGAGACCGCGCTCAACCGGCTCGCGGATCAGCGCGTCGTGGTGGCGATCGACATTTCGCCGTCGGCGTCCGCGTCGCTCGACCTCTCGGCTGCGCTCGGGCTGGTGCTCGATTCCGGCAGCAAGACCAGTCACGCGGTGATCGTCGCACGCTCGATGAAGATCCCGTGCGTCGTAGGGTTGCGGAACCTCACCACGCGCGTGGCCAACGGCGACTGGGCCATCGTCGACGGCTACGACGGCGTGGTGATCGTCAATCCGTCCGAGAGCACGCTCTTCCGCTACGGCAAGATCCAGGAACAGAAGAAATCCTTCGAAGCCCGGCTGCTCGAGGCCAATCGGCAACCGGCCATCACGCAGGACGGCGTCGAGGTGACGCTGATGGCGAACATCGAGCGGGCCGAGGAGGTCGCGAATGTCCGGACCTATTTCGCCCAGGGCATAGGGCTGTACCGCACCGAATTTCTTTTTCTCAACTCGGCGCGCATGCCCACCGAGCAGGAGCAGTTTCTCGACTACAAGTCGGTGGCGGAGGCGATGGCGCCGCTGCCGGTCGTGATTCGGACGCTGGATCTGGGGGGGGACAAGCCGATGACGGGGAAGACGGATCTCTTTCCGAAGGAGAACAACCCGTTCATGGGGGTTTCGGGCGATCCGGTTCTGCCTCGAGCACCAGGACATCTTCAAGGAACAGTTGCGCGCGATCCTGCGGGCGAGTGCGTTCGGCAAGGTGAAGATCATGTACCCCATGATCAGCGGGGTGGAGGAACTGGCCCGGGCCAATGCCGTCCTGGCCGAGTGCCGCGAGGAATTGAAGGCGCGCGGGGTGGCGTTCGATCCCGCCATGGAAGTTGGGACAATGATCGAAATTCCCAGCGCGGCCGCGACCGCCGATCTGCTGGCCGAGCAGTGTGAATTTTTCAGCATCGGGACCAACGACCTGATCCAGTACCTGCTGGCGATCGACCGGGTGAACGACCGGATCGCGCATCTTTACGAGCCGACGCACCCCGCCATCCTGCGCACGCTTCGTAGCGTGGTCGACGAGGCGCACCGGCGTGGACTGCCGGTGAGCGTGTGCGGTGAAATGGCCGGAGACCCGGTGTTTGCGCCGCTGCTGCTGGGCTTGGGAGTCGACATCCTCAGTATGTCGCCGGGTTGGGTGCCGCAGGTGAAGTACCTCGTGCGCGCGATGAAGATGGTCGATGCCCGCGCGCTCGCGGCGGAGGCGCTGCGCATGAGTTCACCGCGGGAAATTTACGCCCGCTGCGACGCCTTCTACCGGTCGCGGATGCGCATCGACTGATTCGGATGCCCTCGGTATCGGCGACGTTATATGTCTTCAGTTGCGAATTCGGCCCGCCTGCATATTGCGGATGACGTTGAGCGCATGAATTCTCCCGGTCGTATCTTCCGGATGTTCGCAGGGGTGGCGGCCACGGCCGTCGCGCTGGGTTTTGCCGGCTGCGAAAACCCCTTTGTCGCCAAGCACAAGGTGCTGGTGGACGCGATCAGCGCTCCGGGCGCGGCCAAGCCGAGCGGCAAATCGTACCGGCTCATCGCCCGGAAATCCGTCGTATCGCAGGCCCAGGTTCAGGTTCAGGTCGTCAAGGCCTGCGTCGACGCCGCCCTCGTGTCCCTGGGGATGTACGAACCTCCCCCCACGGTGGCGCCCGACATGTTCATCGAAGTGGGTTTCGGCACCG
>JBEIHL010000592.1:0-3325 GCA_040381375.1 Opitutaceae bacterium | reverse complement strand
CCTCGAGCAGCGCGCGCAGGATGCCGAATTCGTCCGGCAGCGTGACCCGCGCGGGATCGAGGTCGCCGGGCTCGTTGCGCTGGCTCACGCGGAGAATTTGCGGGGTGCCGGTGGCTGCCGCGGCCGCGGCGGGCTCGCGCCGGGTGCAGGCGGTGGAGGCGAGCGCCGCGGCGATGAGCAGGACGCGCGTCACGCTCGAGCGTGATTGCATCCGGAAAACGAATACGGGTAGCAATCGGTGCTCACGGGTGCGACGGGCGGGGACGCCCGCGCTCCCGGGGGCGGCCTGGGTGCTACGGCTCGAGCCAAACATGCTTGTACGGATGATGGTCGAGCAGCGTGGAGTTCCAGCCTCTCACCGACGGCTGCACCAGGAAGACGTGGGTGTTGAAGTAGAGCGGGATGATGGGGGCGGCGGAGAGCATGAGCGCCTCGGCCTTCTGCAGTTGTGCGGCGCGGGCGACGGGGTCGGCGGTGCGGGCGGCGTTGAAAAGCAGCGCGTCGTAGTCCGGGTTGGTCCAGCCGGTGTGGTTGTTGCCGCTATCGCTGCGCCAGAGGTCGAGGAAAGTTGTGGCATCGAGGTAGTCGCCGACCCAGTCGGACAGCAGGATCTGATAGCGGCCGGCACGGCGCTCGCTCAGCACGACCTTGAACTCCTGGTTGATGAGCCGGATCTCGAGGCCGAGCTCGCGTCGCCACATTTCCTGCACGGCCTCGGCGATCAAGCGTTGATTGCCTGACGAGTTGATCATCAGCTCCAGCGGCGGAAGCCCTCGGCCACCGGGAAAGCCGGCCTCCACCAGGAGGGCGCGCGCGGCTTCCGGGTTCGAGGGCGTGCCGGGTGGCGGCGTATAGCCGGGCAGGCCTGGCGGCGTGAGCGTGGTGGCCGGCAACTGGCCGCCGCGGAGGATTTTTTCCACAATCGCCTTCCGGTCGATCGCGAGGGCGAGGGCGCGGCGGACCCGTTCGTTGTTCAGCGGCGCCTGCCGGACGTTGAGCCGGAAAAAATAGGTGTTGAGATAAGGGTCGGAGCGGAGGAGCTGCGGCGAATTTTGCCGGTAGGCCTCGACCTTGCCGTAGGGCATCACGTAGGTGAGGTGGAGTTGGCCGGAGCGGAAGGCGCGTTCCTCGGCGTCCGGGTTATCGATCGGGTAAAAGTGGACCCCGTTCAGCCGCACGCGGGTCGCGTCCCAGTAGGTCGGGGACTTCTCGACCACGATCTTTCGGTTGGGCGTCCATTCGGTGAGTCGAAACGCACCGTTCCCCACGAGCCGGCCGGGCCGGGTCCAGGCTACGCCGCGGGCATGGGCGTCGCCGTGCAGCGTGATGGCTGCGATTGGCACCGGCAACCAAGCGGGATGCGAGAGCAGCGAGAGAAAATAGGGCGTGGGGTGCTCGAGTCGCACCCGCAGGGTGGCGGCGTCGGGCGCGCTGACCCCGACGGTGGCAAAGTCCTTCGTGGCGCCCTTGTGGAAGGCCTCCGCGCCTTGGAGCAAGTAGAGCAGGCCGGCGTTTTCGGCGGCGAGGGAGGGTGTGAGGACGCGACGCCAGGACTCGACGAAATCCTGGGCGGTAACGCTGCGCCCGTCCGACCACTTCGCCTCCGGCCGGAGATGAAAGGTGTAGGTGAGTTGATCCGGCGCGACGTCCCACCGGGCGGCGACGCCCGGGATGGGGTGCAGGTCCTTCGGGTCCTCGACCACGAGACCTTCGAACAGGGCGGAGGCCAGGTCGACCTCGGAGATGTTGGTGGCGAGATGCGGGTCGAGGTCATTCGGGTCGGCACCCATGCCGCGATGCAGCACTTGCTCCCGATCACCGCGCTGGACGTTGGTTTCGCGCTTGAGGCACGCGGTCTGAAGCGAAGCGACGGCGAGAACGCCGATCAGGCCCAGGGTGCGGAGCGCGAAGGTGCGGAAAATTGGAGAAGCCATCGGTCGAGTCCCGGCAGCGGATCACACCTTTGCGATCAACGCCACCGCGTGCGCCGCGATCGCGAGTCCGCGGCCGAGGTCGCCGACGCCTTCGTTGGTGGTCGCCTTCAAGCCGATGTTGGTCACCGGGAGATGAGTCGACTTGGCGAGCGCGGTCTTCATCGCGGCGAGATGCGGAAAGATCTTCGGCTGCTCCGCGATGACCGTCGCGTCGATGTTGCCGATCGCGAAGCTGCGCCGGGAAAGTTCGGCGCAGACCTTCGCGAGCAGGACCTGCGAATCGATGTCCTTGTAGACCGGATCAGTGTTGGGAAAGAAGTGACCGATGTCGGGCAGGCCGGCGGCCCCGAGCAGCGCGTCGCAGATCGCGTGCGTCACGCAGTCGGCGTCGCTGTGGCCGTCCAGGCCGAAGTCCGTGTCGAACTTCACTCCGCCCAGCACCAGCGGCCGGCCGGACACAATCCGGTGAATGTCATAACCGTGGCCGATGCGAAAGTTCATGGGGCGAGCGGGCGCGAGAGCAGGAATTCCAGGTACGCCAGATCGGCCGGGGTCGTGAGCTTCGGGTTCGGATGGGTATTTTCGAGCAACGCGATCGGGTGGCCGAGCTGCTCAACCGCCTGGGCATCGTCGGTGATATGCCGGCCGCGGTTTGCGACCCGGGTGTAGGCGCGGACGATCAGCTCGCGGGAAAAAACCTGCGGGGTCTCCATGGCCCAGAGTCGGGCGCGGTCCAATGTGCGAAGCCGGGCGTCGCTGCCCTTGGCGCCGCCCAGCACGGTGTGTTCCTTGATGGTGTCGGTCACCCGGTGGGCCAGCACCACGGCGTGTTCGCGGCGGACGATCTTGTGCAGGGCGACGAGCTGTTCGGGCCGCACGAGCGGGCGCGCGCAGTCGTGGATGAAGACGTGCTCGATGTCGGCGGGCAGCGCCGTCAACGCGTGCATGACCGAGTCCTGCCGTTCGCGTCCGCCGTGCACGAGCACCGAGGGCGTGGGGGCATACGCGGAGAGTTCCATCATCTGCCGCTGATCCCGGTACACGACAACGTAGAGGTCGGCGACCGCGCTTTGCATGAACGCCGCCGCGGAGTGCGCGAACACCGGCCGGCCGGCGAGCAGGGCCAGCACCTTGTCCGTGACGACTCCCTGCATGCGTGAGCCGCTGCCGGCGGCGAGAAGGATGGCGGCGGTGCGGGACATGGGACTTAAGGCGAGGGGCGAGGGGCGAGAGGCGAGGACCTGTTGCGCTAGGTGAGCTCGGCGAGGATGGCGCGGGCGGCGGCGGCGGGGTCGGGGGCTTTGAAGATCGGGCGGCCGACGACGAGGTACGTGGCGCCGGCGGCGGCGGCCTCGGCCGGCGTCATGATCCGCGTCTGGTCGTCGGCCTTG